>PWMM01000324.1 GCA_003558195.1 Syntrophomonadaceae bacterium | reverse complement strand
CGAGTTCTAAAACCCGGGCCACCTTATCATAGGCCTCGCCGGCGGCATCATCACGGGTGTGCCCTAAGGGTATGGCGCTACCGGGCTTTTCAATTAAGAGCAGCTCGGTGTGGCCGCCTGAGACAATTAAGTTAACAGCCGGGTAGGTAATTATTTCAGAGCTTAAGTGGTTGGCATAAAGGTGGGCTTCCAGGTGGTTCACGGCGATCAGGGGTAGCTTTAAAGCATAAGCCAGGGCTTTAGCGGTGGAAACCCCGATTAAAAGCGCTCCCACCAGGCCGGGCCCGTGCGAGACAGCAATAGCCTGTAACTCTTTAAAACTGATCGTCGCTTCTTTTAGCGCCTCATCGATTAAGGGGTTGATCATCTGTAAATGATGGCGGGAGGCGATTTCAGGCACTACGCCCCCGTAGCGGGAGTGCAGCTCAACCTGGGAAGAAACGAGGTTACTTAAAACCTCACAACCGTCTTTAACCACGGCAGCGGCAGTTTCATCACAACTAGTTTCAAGACCCAGAATCAATACTGGTTTATTCTTCATGGTGCTCACCTTTATTGACCCTCTCAGGTAAGGTCAGGTTGGTTTTAGTCATGATCAGGGCATCTTCATCAACATAGTAATGCTTGCGGCACCCTAAAACCTGAAAACCGCATTTTTCATAAAAGCTGATCGCAGAGCTATTGCTCGGGCGCACTTCTAAGGTCAGACAGCTGGCCCCGCGGGGACCGGTTATTTCCATTAAAGCCCCGATCAGGCGGGAAGCCACCCCCTGGCGGCGCCTCTCTGAATGCACGGCCAGGGTGGTAATATGCACTTCATTGATAATGATCCAGGCCCCGATGTAACCGATCACTTTTTTTTCAAGACAGGCTACCAAGTAGATGGCCAGGCGGTTGGTTTCAATTTCGGCCTGGAAAGAATCAAGCGACCAGGGCTCTTGAAAAGAATTTTTTTCAATGGCGGCCACGGCTACTAAATGTTCTTCGGCCATCGGTTTGATGACCAGGTTGTAATCCATGATCAGGGCTTAAGGCCTCCTTTACCCGGTGGGTTTTTGCGTTCAGCTTCCGGGCGGCGCAGGTAGTCGGGTAGAAGCTCTAAGTAGGAACTTTGCGAACTATTCTCTAAAAGCCGGCGGCCTCTAAAAGCCACCAGGGCCGCCCGGCAGATTCTTTGGGATTCAGGGGTAATCAGGGCTCGGCCGGGCAGCGCTACCCTGATTTCTTTAGCATAACTATTTAAACCCTCACCGGTAAAAAGTACCGGTCTAGTTTTTAAAAAATCCTCACCAGTGGTTTCGGTGTTGCCGTTTGTATAAAGTGAGCCCTTGGCCCCGCTCTCAACCGCAAAGTTTTCAATAGTTTTAATAAGCTCTGAAAGGGCCATGGCCCGGGGCGCAAGCAGGGTTTCAAGCGTAAAAGGTTCAGAAGCAGCTCTCTGGTAGAGCGCACTGTAGACCTGGCTGCGACGGGCATCTAATACCGGGCAGATTAAAATGCCCGGTGCATTAACGGCTTCAGCCAGGGCGGCCAGGGTTGAAACCCCAACCGCCGGGATCCTTAAAGCCTGGGCCAGGGCCCGGGCGGTGGAGACCCCGATACGCAGCCCGGTAAAAGAACCCGGCCCGCTGGCAACCGCCAGGGCGTCTAAATCCTGAACTTTAAAACCGCTTTCTTTCAAGAGCTGATCAATGAGCGGCATGAGGCGCTCAGAGTGGGTTTTTTTAAAGTTTAGGGTCATTTCGGCCAGTAAGGTCTCGTCATGCAGCAGAGCAGCGCTGCAGGAAAGGGTGCTTGTATCAAGGCCAAGGATCAGCAGCTTTGTTAACCTCCAGTAGCAGTTGTTCAGTTGCTTATTCTACAAATTCATGTTCTTCAAAGGTGCCTTCCAGGGTGATTCCGTCCGGGAAAGTTAGCTTTCCTTCGCCGTGGAAAAGGCCTTCTTTAAACTCGCCTTCATACTTGTGACCGTCTTCTGAGCTATATACTCCTTGCCCGTGGAAACGGTCTTCTTTAAATTCACCCTCAAAGCTTGCTCCTGAAGGATAGATAATCTTACCCTGGCCGTGAAAAAGGCCCTCTTTAAATTCACCGGTATAGATTGCTCCTTCAGAGGAAATATAGGTGCCCCGGCCATGGAAAAGGTCCTCTTTAAATTCACCTCTGTACTGATCACCCTGCGGATCGATTAAAAACCCCTGGCCCTGAAAATAGCCTTCTTGAAATTCACCTCTATAGTTCAGACCATCACTGCCGATTAGGGCTCCCTGGCCGTGTTTATTCCCTGTTTTAAACTCACCGCGGTAGGTTTCACCGCCGGGGCGGGCTAATTTACCGTGACCGTGAGCCAGGCCGTACTGCAGCTCCCCTTCGTAAATGAAGCCATCAGCGCGCTCCAGGCGTCCTTCACCGTGCATCAGGTTATTCTTAAACTCTCCGTTATAGACCATGCCGTCGGAGGTTTTATATATTCCTTTCCCTTCCCTTCTTCCTTCTACCCACTGACCCTCATAACGATCACCATCCGGGTGGGTCCAGGTGCCCTGACCGTGGGGTTCAAACCACCGGATTTCTCCTTCGTAAGTACCTTCTTCATATCCTAAAGTGCCCTGGCGCTGGTAGAGATAGGCGGATAAGCCGCTCCCAAAAACCATGATGCTGAGCAGCACTAGAGCTATTTTGTGAGATAGGGGCATATATGGTTTTTACTCCTTTATTTAAGCAAGATATCGCGGGGTTTTTGCTGGTAAAGCGATCCGTCGGTTTTCCAGGCCAACGCTTTAAAGAGTTGATCCACTACCTGCCGGGCGGCTTTGCCATGGGGCAAAAACCAGATCCGGCGCCCCTGCCCCTGGTGATCCTCGAAAACTTCCAAAACAACCTGGAGATGTTCAGGGGGCAGCAGCTCCGGCAGGCGGCCGGCCCATTCCACAAAGGCGGCACCGTCTCCGGGCAAGTATTCTTCAAAACCCAGCTCCAAAAAATCATCCTCAGAGCTTAAGCGGTAAAAATCGAAATGGTAAACATTTAAGCGGCCGCTATAGATCTTGAGCAAAACAAAGGTGGGACTTGCCACCGTTTCCCTTTTAACCCCAAGACCTTTGGCCGCACCGCGCACGAAGACTGTTTTACCCGTACCCAGTTCACCGTCTAAAGCCACGGTGAGGGGCCGGTTAATGATCAAACCTAAAAGCTCCCCGGCATAGGCGGTTTCGTCTTCATGGCGTGTAGTAAGGAGCGCTTTTGCCTGTTGCATCTTCTTCCCCGCTTTTTTATAATTATGCACTGGCTCAATTATAGCTTTGAGGAAGGGGTTTTGCAAATGAAAGGGTTTTTTTTGATCAGTTCTCTTCCAGTTTGGCGCTTACCTCTTCCCAGTTTTTAAAGAGCAGGTTTAGCTCTTTTTTAGCTGCCTCCAGGCGGCGGCCTAAAGCGGCCAGTTCATTATGGTCGCCATAATGCTCGGGGCTGGCCAGGGTTTCTTCTATTGTCTTAATGGCCTCTTCTTGAGCGCTGATCGCTTCTTCCAGGCGAGCTTGCTCGTCTTTTAAAAGGCGGCGTTTTTTCTGGGCATCCTGCCGGCGGCGGTGCGCCTCCTGCCTATTTTTCTTTTCCAGCTGTTT
>PWMM01000228.1 GCA_003558195.1 Syntrophomonadaceae bacterium | reverse complement strand
TCATGACTGGAAGTACATCTTTAACCAGGGCTGTTCTGATTGCCCTTGCCATTACTTCGATCGGTTTTGCGGCAATCCAGTACGGCGCCTTTACAACCGGGCAAGCTATTCCGGGAATGGGATTCGTGGTCCCGGTTAGCTTTGCAACCGCTGCCGGAGCCTTCTTGTTTGGAATCGGCATGGTTTTAGCCGGAGGTTGCGCTTCAGGTACCTTGATGCGTATTGGTGAAGGTTACGGGATGCAAATGCTTTCCATCGTTTTCTTTGTGATCGGTTCATTCTGGGCGGCGCGTGACATGGGTTGGTGGACCCTGAATTTTATCAGCAATGGACCAAGAATTCATCTGCCAGATGTTTTCGGCTGGGGGGGCGCCATATTTGTTCAGCTGCTAATCATCGGCTTGCTTTATATTGCTGCCGATAAATGGGAAAACCGTAAGCAAGAACAATAGAGTGTTTTTTAAGATGGTTTATAAAAAAAGATCTATGCATTAAAAAAATTAAATATTCAAGGAGGATATTACAGATGGCTGAATACGAACTAGATTGCCTGGGCGAAGCTTGCCCGGTTCCACTGGTAAAAACGGAGAACAAGTTAAAGGAATTAGAAGTAGGGGATACTTTGATTGTAATAATCGATCACAGCTGTGCTTTAAAAAATGTTCCCGAGTGGGCACGAAAGAACAATCATGAAGTTGAGGTAGAAGAAATCGGTGACGGTGAATACGAAATTTTCATTGATAAGACTGCATAAGAGAGGCCGTAGTGATTTAAAGAGAGGTGAAATCTTTTGAAACTAAGTTCATTAAGTTCTAATAAGCATTTCCAGGCCTGGTTTAAAAGTCCCTGGACCTATGTAACCGGTGCCATTCTACTCTCGATCTTCCAGATTGCTACTATCGGATCAACTGGTAGTTCCTGGGGCGTTACCGGCCCCTTTGCCACATGGGGTGCCTGGGTCTACCAGGCATTTGGAGGTAGTGTTGATCACTGGTATTTTTTTAGCACAGAAGGTGGGCAGGCTTCACTTGAGAGATCATTTTTTACTGACCCCGCGTCGGTGCGCAACCTGGGCGTTATTGTAGGGGCTTTGCTGGCCACCTTGCTAGCGTCCCAGTTTAAATTCAAAAAAATCAAGAACTTACGCCAGGTCGGGGCAGCGGTCATCGGCGGATTGTTGATGGGTTACGGGGCCAGGGTTGCTTTTGGCTGCAATATCGGCGCCCTCTACAGTGGTATTTCGAACCTTTCGGTCTCGGGATGGGTATTTGCCCTGTTTATGTTTGCCGGTGCTTTTGTAGGCAGTAAGTTACTGGTTAGATATTTCATGGCCTGATTGACGTTAAAATAATTCCGGGATAAAACCCGGTAATCCCTCAGCAGCTGTAAAAAAGCTGTGGGAAAAATGAAAAACGAGGTGAATAATTGTGAGCAGACGGGAAAGGAACCGCGGTGAAAGAAGCCGTGAAAAAAAGGTAGAGCAGGTCGACGTCGCCATTATAGGCGGTGGACCGGCAGGTCTGACGGCGGGAATATACTGCGGACGGGCCAGGCTGAACACGGTTATAATTGAAAAAGGCCAGGTTGGTGGGCTGGCGACATACACTAATGATATCGCAAACTACCCTGGTTTTGTTGAAGGGGCTTCAGGAATTGATCTGACCAGGCAGTTTCAGGAACAGGCTAAAAAATTTAATGTTAAATTTAAACTTACCGACGTTAAAAGCCTCCAGCTCGAAGGTCCGGTTAAGATAGTAGATACAGGTAGGACTCGCTACGAGGCCAAGGCAGTAATTGTTGCCACCGGCGGAAAACCCCGGCTTACCGGGGCAAAGAATGAAGAGAGTTTCCTGAGCGGCAATGGGATTGCTTTCTGTGCAACCTGCGACGCCGCCGCCAACCAGGATAAAACCGTGATGGTTGTCGGTAGTGGTGATGCAGCTATTGAAGAAGGGATGTTCTTGACCAGGTTTGCCAGCAAAGTAATTGTATCTGTAATTCACGATGAAGGAATCATGGACTGTAATGAAATCGCCAAGGCCGAGTGTATGGCCAACCCTAAAATGGAATTTATCTGGAATACGGTAGTTGATGAATTTAAGGGTGGAGATTTGCTTGAAACTGTAGTCCTGAAGAACGTCAAAACCGGTGAACTAATTCCAATCGACGTGGATTCCTGCTTCCTGTTTATTGGATACATCCCCAATAACGAGCTTTTTAAAGGCATTCTCGATATGAACGAAAAAGGTTACCTTTTAACATCAGAAAAAATGGAAACCAATATCGATGGTGTTTTTGCCGTAGGTGATATCCGTGAAAAATTCTTAAGGCAGGTTGCTACTTCGGTTGGTGACGGAGCCACTGCAGCTTTTGCCGCGGAAAAATACATCGCCGAAGAAGAAACTTTCAACAGCCAGGTCATGGACAGTGGAGATAAAACTAACCTGGTTTATCTTTATGACGCTACAGACCAGTGCTGCCTGGACGGTCTGGCTGTGCTGGAAAAGTTTGAAAAAGAGTTCCCCGAACTGTGCAAACTCGTTCGGGTAGACGTTTACAAGTCCAACGGGCTGGCAAAAAGGCTCAGTGTTGACACCGTTCCAAGCGTAGTCCTGGTTAAGGACGGGCAAATCGAAAGTGTAATCGAAGGTGATATTACCAGGGACAAAATCCTGGAAATGATTCCTTCGGAAATAAGTGCATAACCGCGGCAGTCGCGGCTTATGCACAGGTTTAAATTGTAAAAGTTCATAACGCAATAAAGGCGCAAGCAATGAATAAAATTGCACCCTTTATAATATAAAATCAAAACATAAAGAGAGGAAAAAAGATGAAAAAACTACATTTACTGTTTTTACTTATGGCTGCAGTAGTGATGATCTTCAGCGTGGTTGGCTGTGCTGAAGAAACAGCTGTAGAAGAGGAAGCGGAAGAAGAAGTTGTTGAAGAAGAAGTAGAGGAGGAAGCTGAAGAAGCTGCAGAAGAAGAGGAAGCGGAAGAAGAAGCCGTTGATGCCGATGCAGTCATGATGGAAACAGCCCTGGCTTATTTTGACCATGTCGCTGCCGGCAATAACAACATGACCAACTTTAATGATATCAAGGAAATGGTCGATGAAGATCCCGAGTCGGTGTTGATTATCGATATTCGTTCGGCTGACGATTTTGAAGAAGGCCATATCCCTGGATCCGTGTACGCCGACAGGGGAGAAGTTGCCGGGCTGATGAACCGCATCCCGAAAGACAAGCCTGTTTTCATCGCTTGCTTCACCGGGCAGAATGCTGGCTATACAACCGCCTACCTGCGGATGGCCGGTTTTGATAATGTAACTTCCCTGTTCTACGGGATTAACCTGGGTTGGATTGAACGCGGCGGATTTGAACTTGAGGGAACCGGCATGAATCACATGGAAGAGCTGCCGGAAGTTTCTGCTCCTGAAACCCCAGAAGAAGAAATTCTCTGGGCCCGCGCCGAAGCATATGGTGACGAAATTGCTGACGGGCAGATTGGTTTTATCCCCCTCGATGCTCATGAAGACCTTTACGCAGATATGCAGGCCGATCCTGACTCGGTCATGTTTTATGACATCCGGGCCGCAACAGGCGGAGATCACGACTTCGACC
>PWMM01000111.1 GCA_003558195.1 Syntrophomonadaceae bacterium | reverse complement strand
CTGATATAACGGGTTCTAAGCCTACAAATTTTACCGCTTTATAGATACTGCTCAGGTTGGCACATTCACTATCGATTATAACCAGGGAAGCCATACAGCACCTCTTTTGCTGTAATTTAGAGCTTAATTAAATAGCGCCTGTTCTGCAGCCGGAAGTGAGCTCAAAACAAGGTTTTTACCAAAGGTTAATATCCATTCTGTATTATACACCAAGTAAATATATAAATCATGAAAAATTTAGAATTGCTGCCCGGCCAGTTGTACAGTGCAACCGGCTTCAATTTCCCAAAAAATTTCACCCAGGATTTTAATGCCAAACCTGATATCATCGATAGAAGGTTGGCTAAATGAGAAGCGTGCGCTTCTTAAACCGCCACCCTGACTGGAAAAACCTTCGCCATGAACAAAGGCAACGTTTTGTTGAAGTGCAAGGTCTAAAAGTTCTCTACTGCCAGGATAATAAGAGGGAAAATTGACCCAGATGAAAAATCCACCGCCTGGCTTGCTAAATTTAATTCCAGCCGGGAAGTGCTGTTCCATAGCTTTAAGCATAGTGTCTCTTTTGACGCGGTATAATTGGCGTAAACGAGCAATATGCTTATCAACATAACCCTCCCGGGTCAAGCGGTAAGCAAGCTGCTGACCCAGGGAGCTGGAGCATAAATCGGCTGTTTGTTTGACCATGGATACTTTCTCAATGATTGGTCCAGGACCGGCCAGCCAGCCGATCCTGATTCCGGGAATAAGGATTTTCGAATAAGATCCTAAATATATAACCCTTCCTTCCCGGTCCAGTGCTTTATAGCTCAAAGGAACATCCTGGTCATAATAAAGATCGCCATAAGGGTTGTCTTCAATAATTATCAGGTTGTAACGGGAAGCAATAGCCAGTATTTCAAAGCGCCTTTTTAAACTGGTCGTAATACCGGTAGGGTTTTGAAAATTAGGCACCGTATAAAAGATTTTAGGTCTTTTTTCGATTCCACTGTGCTGTTTTAAGGTTTGCTCCATGCTTGAAGGGATCGGTCCTTCTTCGTCCATATCTACCCCTACGGTGTTTCCGCCGTATGATTTAAAAGCACTCATGCCACCGATATAGGCCGGTTCTTCGACCAGGACGGGATCACCGGGATTTATTAAAACTTTACCCAGCATATCAAGACCCTGCTGGGAGCCATTAGTTATAATTAAGCTGCTGGTTTCACACAGTTTTCCATCGCGGCTCATTTTTTCGCATAAAACTTTACGTAAATCATAGCTGCCCTCAGTTGGGCTGTATTGCAGGGCTTGTTTAGTGTCTGCATGCACCAGGCTTGCCAGGGAATTGGAAATCTCAGTTTGCGGAAAATAAGTGTTGTCAGGAAAACCGCCCGCAAATGATATTACCTCTGGTCGTTCGGTTAAGGCGAAAAATTGCCTGATTTGGGAACCGCTGATCTTTTTAGTCCGTCTTGAAAAGAAACTATTCCATTCTACAGTCATTGCTGTTACCTCCCTGCCAGGTTTGATAATTTCCAAGTATCCAGCTCAGGTTATTTCTACAGGTGAAAACTCAGTTGTTTTACCTTTCACTATAGATATAAGCCTAAGGGTCACCTGAGGTTTTTTAAGATGTCGCTTATTATCTAAACGGACAGCTTGTTATTTTAAAGCGACATGATAATAAAGGTTACTTAAAAAAAATAAAAAGCCTGTCTCTTGATCAAAGAGACGGGCCTATACCCGCGGTACCACTCCGGTTGCTTAAAAATGCTTAAGCCTCTCGTTTAGACTAACGGCGTTGCAGCCGGCCGGGCTTACTGATTTATTTTTTCAGTCCGGCAGCTCCGGGGCGGCTTATATCTTTGAGCGCCGAAGGGTTTTTCCAGACTTAGAAACCCTTTCTCTGCGCGGCGGTGCAAAGTTTTTTCCCCATCAAAGCAGTTTTTTATGTTATTATTATAATATTTTCAGAGTATAGCAGAGCTTGAAAGAAATTGCAAGGCTATATTTAAATATTTTTAGCATTGCTTATTCAAGGCTGATAAGGCCTAAGACTATAGTAAAGGGAAGGTGAACAGAGAAATGAAAAAACCAGATAGGCGTGATTGTCTTAAGCACATTAAGCCTTATAAACCAGGCAAGCCGGTTGAAGAGGTGGAAAGGGAGCTGGGTATTAGTGGGGTAATCAAGCTTGCTTCTAACGAGAACCCCCTTGGTGCTTCTCCCCTGGCGGTTGAAGCTATGAAAAAAGCAATAAACAAGATGCACGACTATCCAGATGGGTATTGCTATTACTTGAGGGAAGAATTGTCAAAGAACCTAGGCGTGCAGCCGGAACAGTTGATTTTTGCAAATGGTTCCGATGAGATACTGACCCTGCTGGCTTTAACTTATATCGAACCGGGTGACGAGGCCGTGATGGCTAATCCGAGTTTTTCACAGTATGATTTTGCTTTAAGGTTGGCCGGTGGAGTTCCTCGCCAGGTAGATCTTACCGGAGATGACTTTCAATATGACCTTGATGCGATCCTGGCTGCAATAAATGAAAAAACCAGGCTGGTTTTTTTATGCAGCCCTAACAATCCCACCGGCACAATTATCCGGAAGCAGGAATTAAGCCGTTTTATTGATAAATTGCCCGCTAAAGTTCTGCTGGTCCTGGACCAGGCTTACCTTGAATATGTTGAAGATCCGGATCACCCGACCGGTATGGATTATATTAAGCAGGGTTTACCGGTAATATCCCTGCGCACATTTTCAAAAATATATGGCCTGGCCGGTCTGCGGATTGGCTACGGCATCGCCCCAGCTGAAATTATCGATGACTTGAGCCGGGTGCGGCAACCTTTTAGTGTCAATGCCATGGCCCAGGCTGCAGCGATGGCCGCGCTGCATGATCAGGACCACCTGGAGCGCAGTCGCAAAATGGTAGAAGAAGGGCGTATTAAGTTTGCCCTAGGTTTTAATGCTTTAGGTTTAAAGGCTGTTCCAGACCAGGCCAATTTCTGTTTTGTTGATACAAAAGCTGATTCAAAAGAAGTTTTTCAGGCCCTTATGCAGCGGGGAGTGATTGTCCGGACCGGGGATATTTTTGGTTTTCCCACTTTTATTAGAGTCACCTATGGTACAGCTGAGCAAAACGATCGTTTTCTCGAGGCTTTAAAAGAAGTTCTGGCAGAGCTGCAGTAATAATAAACTAGCTCTTACACTAAGTGTTCGATAAAAGTAAGGCAGGTATCGCCGTATCTTTTTTGCCTGGCTCCTGGAAATAGCTCCAACCAGCCGCGGTTGTGATAGCTGTGTTCAACAGTGATCAGGCTGTTTTGAATAGTAATCTGAGAGTCATGTAGTTTTTGAATAACTTCAGGGATTGAGTTGAAACAATAGGGCGGGTCCATGTAGATGAGGCCCGCCTTAAAGTTTTCCCGGTACAGCCGGGCAAGGGCTTTATCTGCATCACTCTTAATTAAGCGGGCTTTGTCAGACATTTTTGCCCGGGAAAGGTTTTCCCGGATTAACAGGATGTTTTCCCTTCGGTTATCGATAAATACTGCTTCTTTCGCTCCCCGGCTCAGGGCTTCGATGCCAACAGCCCCGCTCCCTGCATATAGATCGAGAAAAATTGCATTTTCGATCCGGTGGCTTAT
>PWMM01000103.1 GCA_003558195.1 Syntrophomonadaceae bacterium | reverse complement strand
GCTGGGAAAAAGAAGTACTCCTTAAAGCCCTGCAGGAAGCCGGAGGGAACAAGGCTGAAGCGGCCCGCAGACTCGATATTTCCGTCCGTAATCTCTACAATAAGCTTCACCAGCACAAGATTATCTAATTGCTATTAAAAAATTTATCACTCCTGCCCCAGCCATTTGCGAAGACGGTTTTTTTTGTTTTCATTATTCATCGCTTCAAGTATAGCAGGATCACGTCGTAGAACGCTCCAAAAAGAACCGGCATGACGCGAGTAAAGACCCTTTAACCTTATATAGTATCTTTTCATATAAATAAAAAGCCCACTTTTCTCATTGCCCTGTGAAACGTCAGGTATAAACAAAAATTCTTTAGCTGGAAAAAGACGCTTTTTAATCAACTTGACCTTTTCTCTGAATGGTTCGGGGCCAAACAACCGTGCAAAAAACTGTGGAGCACCACGTTTACTACCGAAGATTATTTCCTCCGCAGAAGACAAAGCATTTTCAGCTTCTTTATCTTTCCACATGAATTCAAAAAACTCACTTGGTACAGGCATACCTATCAATTTTTCCGATAGGGCTAAAACCAGGTAAAGAGCGCGCTGCATACCCCAGGTTTCAGACCTTTCCCGAAGTATTGTCCAATCTAATTGGTCGCTGTAAAAATCAATTGATTTAGCGATATCCAGGTATGGAGTGATACCAAAACTAAAACCATGGTGAATACTGACATGGGAACTTAAATGAAGGAGCAGATCTTCGGGCGAAAGGGTCAGCACTTTTGTATTTTCGATATTTTCCTCTAAGGCTCTGACCCAGAGTTCTTCTATAGCAAAACGCTTCGAAAAGGGGGGTTCTGTAATATTGTGATGAATTTCAATTGTTACGGAGTTACTTTTTCTATAAGGAGCCAGGTGCTCAAAAGAATGTCCCTGAAATAGTTCAGATGAACTATAACCTTCATGCCTCAGCAGGCGATCAGCCTGCTGAAGATTATCCGGCTTAATCAATAGATCCATGTCAGACATGGGACGTAAAGCGAGGTTGCCATAAACCAGTTCAGCCAGGTGAGAACCTTTAAGCAGGATAACTGGAATATTCTCAACCGACATTTTAATAACCAGGTCCAATAGTTGGTGGTAATGGCGCATGTTGCGCGCTGCTGAAGCCAGGTAAGTATGGAGGAGTTGTTCCCGGATTGATTTGACTCTTTTAAGTTGATCAAATCTTGATTTCAGGGTGTGATAAAGGTAGGGCGATAAGCTGTTTTTCCTGGCAGCTTCAAGAACAGTTTTCCAATCTTCTTCGGTGTAAACTGCAAGACGATCCATCTTTGCCTGATCATCTTCCATTCTTATGCAGCCCAATAGAAGTTCTGTTCCTCTATCCATTTTAACCATATCCCTTTTAAACAGCTGTAATTTACAACCCCTGTTTACTATTTACAAGATTTGCTTTTCTACGATTATTCCTCTTGCTATAAATAGCTGTGTGCCTGCATATTATACATCCGGGTATAGCGGTTGTCATTTTTAATAAGCACTTCATGACTGCCCTCTTCTACTATACGTCCCTCTTCCATTACACAAATCCTATCCGCCATACGTACGGTGGAAAAACGGTGGCTGACTAACAGGGCAGCCCGCCCATTTAGTAGTTGCCGGAAGGATTGAAACAATTCGTATTCTGCACGGGCACTCATCGCACTGGTAGGTTCATCGAGAATTATCAGCTGAGCATCACGCAGAAAAGCTCTTGATAGGGCAATCTTTTGCCATTCACCAATACTGATTTCCTCACCCTGCCTGTATTGCTTCCCAAGTACTGATTCGAATCCGTTACTTAGACGGTCAATTAAGCTCACAACACCGGCCTGCCTTGCTGCTTCCTCTACCATTGGATCAGCAGGATCGATTGAAACATCACCAACCCAGATGTTTTCACGAACAGTAAAAGGATACTGAATATAGTCCTGAAATATCATTGTTATCTCACGCCTCAGACATTGTAGATCATATTTCCGGTAATCTAGATCGTCAATGGTAATCTTGCCTTCCAGTGGGTCATAGAGACGGCATAGAAGCTTGGCCAGTGTGGTCTTACCTGCACCGTTATCACCGACGAGGGCTACAACTTCTCCAGGACTGATATACAGATCGACACCATTTAAGGCTTTACGCTCTGAATTGGGATAGCAGAAGTGAACCTTTTCTATACTTATTCCTTTGCGCATCGGTCTTGGCGGTCTTACTAACTTATTATTATCAGCTGTAAAAACAGCCGGTTTAAGATTTAAAAATTCATAGAAATTATTAAGAAAAAGATTGTTTTCGTAAAGGCCGGCCAGGCTGCTCATGATACCCTGCATTGCTGTCTGAGAGCGTTGAAAAGCCTGTTGATACATAACCATATCTCCTATTGTCATCCTGCCTTGAATAGTTTCCCAGCCGATAAAAGCAACCATGGCAAAAACAGAAACAACAGTTACGGCCTGCGCAAACATTTCTGCATTGGCTCGCTTTTTAGCCAGATCAAGTTTTTCTCCTCGCAGTATTGCCCTTATATCCCTGTATCGATTTCTGAAAATATCCCCCAGATCAAAAAGACGTAATTCTTTCGCATGCTGCAGGTTGGTCAGCATGCGGTGGTAATCAAAAGCACGGCGCTCAGTTTCAGTACGTTGCGTATACCACTGGTAAAGCCGGTTTGAATGGCGCACTTTGACCAGTATCCCCGGGAATGCTACCACAAAAAGAACAAGGGCTATAATCCAATGCAGGTAAATCAATAGACCTAATAAGGCAATAAGTGAAATTCCATTCTGAATCAACCCGGTAACATCACTCACAATACGTGTTGGACGGGTAGTTGCTTCACGTTGAGCCCTGTAGAAGGTATCATGATAGAGAGGATCTTCATAGTAGGCCAGGTCAATAGCAACCGATTGACGGTGAATAGTATCAGTGACATGGTCCGTAACCAGCTGGCTTTTGTGAGCCTCAACGATCCCGGCTAAAGCTCTGCAAGCTGCGATTATTAAACTAACCAGGCCAGTTAATGCAACAAGGATTAGAATTTCGCGAAAAGCAGCAGTTTTATCTGCGGCAGCAATACCGGCAGTTACAGCATCAACAGTCAGTTTAATAAGGTAAAGTAAAGCTAAGGGCATCACAGCCTGCAAAACCATTAGAACAAGTCCGACAATGGTCCATTTGCGGGCGCTTTCCCAGATCAGGATCAAGGGGCGATGAAGGTTGGTAACATCAAAATATTTCTTCCAGCTGCCTGTTTTCAAGGTTAAGCCTACTTTTAATGTAATATAAAGCCTGTGCTAATTATATTTTCCATTTACTGAAGTGTCAATGCAGAGATGGAGTTATTTGTGGGCAGGGAGTTATTACACCCTCGAGAGCTTAAAGGTTAAGAAATCGATAGGCGTTTATTTGTATTTAAATCCGGGTTGCTTTTAAGATGCTTTTAAGATGTGTTTATTAAAATTAAAACGTAAATTCCCAAAGTAAGCTCTACAGTGGGAAGGGTGTTGCGATAACACTGAAAAATCAAGGGATTTTAGTATGAGAAAGAATCAGCAAGATATCATTAAAGGTTAAAAATGGTGTTAAAACAGCTATAAGATGTTAAAT
>PWMM01000323.1 GCA_003558195.1 Syntrophomonadaceae bacterium | reverse complement strand
CCTTATCACACTTTATAAAGAACTGGGGTTACCGGTTTGCCTGGAACAAGCTGGTTTGCCTGGACTGGGAGCAGCAGCCTTAAAAGAAGCGGCGGATTATGCCTGTGAAGCCGGTACTACCAAGAATATGCCTTTTACGGTGGATAGTGCCATGATGTTAGAAGCAATCCTATTTGTTGACATTCTTGGCAGGGATTAAAGCGATGTGATCCTGGATGTGCCGCCTTAGCTCTGAAGCGGCCATAGAACCGGTAACATGGCCTCTCTCAATGACTGCTACGGGTATATTTCCGTAAGAAGCTTTTTGTTTTTCATAGCGAATTAACTGATCAAAGCGGGCCAGCAAGGGAAAAACATTATTAGTTTGCCGGGCGGCAAAAGCGTCTTTAAAGTCAAGGGCATTTTCTAAAGCCCGGGGGTTCTTCCTGGCTTTTTGATCAGTCAGCTTGCGGTAAACCGAGTGGGTAAAAACATCTGCAGGAGTTGTTCCAGCCAGTAAGGGAAGGTACAGATCGGCTGAATTAAAGTAAGCGCGGTGTAAATTAGTGACCCAGCCGCCCAGGCTGATCCCGCTCACTACTACACCGCAGCTTTTACTTGCAGCATAATTCCTCAGGTTTTCAATAACTAAAACTGATACTGCCATTAAGGTGGAGAAAGTGGACAACTGGCCCATGTATTTTAAATATTGCCAGAAGGAGCGGTGAAAGGGAGCCCGGACTACGATCAGGTTTGCGGGAAAAGGCCTTTTATCTCCCAGGAAAATATCGTGAAAGGTATTTCGAACCAGGGGCCAGCGATTAAAAGGACGTTCATTATTGCCATGGTGGTAAATAACTGTCGGATAAGAATTACCTCTCCAGCAAGTTATCCGGAAAGCGGGATCGAATATGCCCCGTGGTGTTTGGGCTGGCACTTCATAAACCCCTGTTCCAGTTATCATTGGCCATTTTATTTCAATGGATTTTAAAAGCTTATCATATGGCATACTGTCAAGGCTGTGCCGGAAAAGCTTTGTTTTCCAGAACAACCGTGAAGCCAGTTTAACCGGCAAACTATCCATTAAAACGTGCCTGTTCATTGTCACTGGCCTTTAATCCTCCGGTTGATTTTCTTTCAAGCTACCTGAATCCTCTGCGTTTTAAGTGATAAGTAAAATTAGTGTATAAAAGATTTGTGATTTCTAAGACACCTGCGGTGTACCGGGCTTTTGAGGGGCCGGTTTAAGGTTTAATTAATATGGCACCGGCACTTTCCGGAACAGGTGCTGGTTTTTTATTGTAATTAAAATCACCCATCTATAAAGAATTATTGTTTGCTCAGTAAGTTTAGGCCTGATTATAGGGCTGCCTCTAATTATCCCTGGAAAAACAATCAAAAAGAAACGGCAACTACCATTAGTATATTGAATGATCTCTAGTTATGCAAAAAAGGAAAGAATAATATCATGAATCATTATAAATCTGTTGAAATTTCTTGAAGTTTAGAGGCTTTTAACTGAAAAATGAAGATTCTTTCGTTGTAAAATGGGGACTTCTCCCCATATTAAGCAGACATTGATAAAGATATAATTTAGCTATATCTAAACCGAGGGATAAAAAGATGCTTTCTCTTAATCTTTTACTTATCGATTCACATCAAGATTTTAGGAAATCTGCCCAGAAATACCTGTTAAGCTGTCGTATATTTAAAAGTGTGCAGGCTGCTGACAGTTATAGTGAGGGCATGCTTCTAACAGCAGGGTGTTGCCCTGATCTGCTCTTAATTGACAGTGCGATCTTTTTTGAAAATCCTGGCTTAATTGAGGAAATTGAAAAGATTAAATACTCAAACCCCACCTTGGAAGTCTTAGTTTTATTTCTTTTCCAGGAAGATTACATGGATAGTTTTCAGCGTATCTCATCCCCGGTTAGCGGAATTCTATTTAAAGAGAAATTTGCTGAAGGCCTGTTTGAGTACCTGTCAGTAAGAAAAATAAGTTCTGCAGGAAGCCAGGATGATTCAAGCAAGGGGGGGATTGTTTTATTTAAAATATTAGTCCCTGCAGAATGTGTATTTTGTCCCACTGAGAGTTGTTTTTTTAATTTTATTAAGAGTGAAGTAGTTTTATCAAGTTACGAAGAACAAAAGGGTTTTAGATGAGTCTAAAAGTAAAGTTGATTGCTTTTTTTCTGCTGGTAGGGATTATCCCCCTGACAGCAATTGGTGTTTTATCATATAACCTGGCCCAGAATAATATCCGAGATGAAGTGTACAGCTCTCTTGAAATGTATTTTGATATGGCAGAAGAAGCATTAGAAGCTTATTTTGATGATATCCGCAAAGATGCTAATGTAATGACAGCAACAAGGGATATTTACCAGAGCTTAAACATCCTGGCAGAAACGGGTTATAATACTAATAGCCTGGAATGGTGGGAAAAGGTTTCAATCGTTAATGATATTATGCTTATCCTGGCTGAACAAAAAAATTATGTATTAATATATATGACCGTTCCTTCGGGCAAGATTATTTACAGTACAGACAGTGGTTTCCTGGGTGCGTATATATCTGGTCGAGACTATATTCAAAGCGCTTTGCAGGGACGGACTACCTGGTCTGAGCTTTTCTTCTCCAATATAACCAATAATAATATCATGGCCGTGTCTGCACCAGTCTATAGCAATGGCAGGAGTGGCAATATTATAGGTACTTTAAACCTTTCAGTTGGTGACCAAAGAATAGCCAGGATTGTCCATGAAGGATTGGATTCACTGGGTCAAACGGCTGACTCATATCTTGTTCGTTCCGATTTTAACATGTTAAGCAACATGAGACATGGTGAACTATCTTCAGGTGCTGTTTTAAATGAATTGATGCGTAGTGAAGCTACAGAACCCCTGGTCGGTCCAATTCAATCCGGCGACGATGATTTTCTTGATGTTACTTATTACGTAAACTACCTGGGGAACCCCGTTCGTGGAAAACTTGATGGTAGGTTTGATCGTGGACTCGGTCAGTGAAGTAACCAGCCTGCTTGATGAGTAGATCCAGGAAGCGCCGAGTCAGGTGGCGGGAGGTAAGGCCGACCTGATTACAGGGGTGGGCAAGATCGATGACCGGATGCTGATCATCTTAGATCTAGACCGCATCCTGACCAGTGATGAACAGGTGGCTATAGATGATATCTCCAGGGCCGGAAAAGACCTGGTCAAGTAAAATAAACAGAGCAAACCAGGAACCAGGCCCCGGGTAGTGCACCCGGGGCTTTGATCCTGGTTTGATTTCTAAAAAGATAGAGCCGGCGTTGTCTGAAGGTTTGGCTATTTAGTAAAACTATGATAGATGCACAGTCAGGATTTAGTATGCCACAATCTAGTAAATGAATGATGGCCAAGTGAACTTTAAGTGGGTTTTAAGTAGAAAAAGGGTATAGAAAAAGAAAAAGTTCTCTTGTGGTTTTTCGACTTAACTTCAGAAAAAAACAGAGGTCTCATGTCCAAAATTGGTTAAGCAATCATACCTGGCTTTAACCAGGCTTAAATTTTTGCTATAATAAGGGCAATTAAGCTTAGGAGTAAAGGTCAATATGAGCGAAATGGACAGAACCGTGAAGGGTTGTTTAAGAAATATTCCGGGCTATATAAATTATCTTTACCGGGG
>PWMM01000249.1 GCA_003558195.1 Syntrophomonadaceae bacterium | reverse complement strand
CTGCTGCCCCTGGTGGTGGTAGTCACTGCTTTGCTGTTTAAGTTTGCCTTCAACTTCCACATGGATAGCGACCCGATCTGGTCAATCGGTGTGGGGGAGTGGATCAATACTCACCGGGCGGTGCCCCATGTTGATATTTTTTCCTGGACGGTGGCGGGCGAGCAGTGGTCTTCAAACTCCTGGCTGTTTTGCTGGTTGATGTATGTAGCGGATCAGTCGATGGGTTATCTGGGCATAGCCCTGATTATTTTCATTCCCACCCTGGCTGCGGGTTACTTTGTTTATTTGATGTGTAAAAAGTATCATGATTCTTCTTTTTCTATTCTCCTCTTTTTAGTGAGCATTTCCCTGCTCATAATATTTTCTATTGCCCCGAGAGCCTATATCTACACCTTCCCTTTTATTGCGGCAATCATGTACTTAATTCGTTTTAAGCGGGACAGCTGGTGGATTTACGCCATCCCGCTGATCATGTTGCTGTGGGTAAATGTGCAGACCAGTATCAGGTTCGGGATGGCAATTCTTTTAGTTGAAGCCCTGGTGGGGACCATTTTCTATAAAGAAAAAAAACTGTGGCCGGTAGTTGTATTATCCTTCCTGGCTACCTTAATTAACCCTTACGGAATTGGCGTCTGGGATATTTCCTTTGCCGGATTTGTTACCCCTGGAACGCAGTTTATTGTGGAATGGAAGGCACCTGATTTTAACAATCTGGGGATGCTGATCCTTTATGGAGTCATGTTTTTAATCGCTTTGCTTGGTGCGTACCGCTTAAAAGAAGATCTGGACAACAGGATTTATGACCGCGACAAAATAATGATCCTATTCTGGTTCTGGGCAGCCCTCCTTTATGCCCTGACCACAGTAAGGGCCATTGTCTACGTGATGCTCTTATTAGCTCCTTTCTTTGCTTCCTTTACCACTAAAACAAGCAGAGAACCCCGATTCCTGCGACCGGTTTACTTAACCCTGGTTGTAGTACTGTTCGTAATTTCTTCAACAGCCAGCCTGGCGCTCTTTCCCCTGGAAACTGACCCCCAAAGCGGTAAACCGGCTAGGTTTGTCGAGTATCTACAGTTAAACCCTACCCTGCATGAAACGGTGCTGCATATCATTCCTTCTGATGCTGTAGAGTTTCTTAAAGAAAACCCGTCCATGACTGACCGGTTGTTTAACAGCTACATTTTTGGTGCTTACCTGCTCTATAATAACATTGAAGTCTTTATCGATGCCCGGGAGAGCGTTTTTACCAGACACAGCGTCACTCAGGACTTCAGCGATATTACAACAATGAACAGGGATCCCGAAATTATTATTGAAAAATACGATATCAATAATTTCTTGCTGGCCAGCGGGGAAAGGCTTGTCTATTATCTTGATCTGCACCCAGACTGGGAGAAACAATATAAGGACGATGTTGCAGTAATCTTTACCAGGAAAGACCAGGAGTTGTCTGGAAAGCGGGGGGTAAAATGATCCCCTTTAACAGGCCGGCCTTAACGGGAGGCGAAAAGAAGTATATGGAACAGGTCCTTGGTGGTCGCAAGTTTTCTGGTGATGGGTACTTCACCATGAAGTGCTGCCGCTGGTTTCAAGACAGGTTCCAGACAAAGAAGGCCTTCTTAACCCCTTCATGCACCCATGCCTTGGAGTTATCAGCCTTGCTAGTGGAGATTAAGGCTGGTGACGAGGTTATTATGCCCTCATTCACCTTCAGTTCGACGGCAAATGCCTTTGCCTTAAGAGGGGCTAAAATTGTTTTTGTAGATATCAGGCCCTATACCATGAACATGGATGAAACTTTGATTGAGAAAGCGATTACTCATAAAACCAAAGCCCTGGTCCCTGTTCATTATGCCGGTGTGGCCTGCGAGATGGATAAGATCATGAGCCTGGCCGGAAAATATGGCCTTTATGTCATCGAAGATGCCGCCCAGGGAGTGATGAGCAAGTTCAAAGGCAGGTACTTAGGGACCATAGGGCATTTAGGCTGCTACAGCTTCCATGAGACCAAGAACTACCAGTGCGGGGAAGGCGGGGCCCTTTTAGTTAATGATGATCGTCTTATCAAGAGGGCCGAGATCATCAGGGAGAAGGGTACAAACCGGTCCCAGTTTTTCCGGGGTGAAGTGGACAAGTATTCTTGGGTTGATGTCGGTTCTTCATATTTACTCGGTGAGCTGAGCGCCGCTTTCCTGTACGCTCAGCTGGAGCAATCCGAAGCAATTAACTGGGATCGCATGGAAAACTGGCATAATTATTACCAAGTTTTAGAGAATTTACAGGTAAAAGGCTTGCTGGAGCTGCCCCTTGTCCCTGAAGATTGTGAGCATAACGGGCATATCTTTTACCTGAAGACTAGGGACAGGGAAGAAAGGGATGCGCTGATCAAATATCTGAAACAAAAGGGCATCATGAGCATTTTTCACTACGTACCTCTACACAGCTCCAGGGCGGGGGAAAAGTACGGCCGTTTTCACGGGAAAGACAGCTTTACTACCAAAGAAAGTAGGAGATTGCTCAGGCTGCCGATCTACTATGGCCTCTTGCAAAGCGATGTGGCATATATTGCAAGCACAGTACAAGCGTTTTATGAATGTAGTGAAAGCGCGAACCATGTCAAATGAGTTTCTGCAGCCTAATAGTTATACTTTAGTAGTAGAAAAATGTATACTATTAGGTGATGTTAAAATTCATTAACTCTTTTAAAATATTTATATCATAAGAAACCTCTATAGATCTTAGAACTGAATTCATATAGTAAAGTAGGTGGGAGGTGTTTGCGAAGGTACACGATAAAATATGGGTAAGCCGGCTAGGAAAGAGAACCAGGCCCTGATTACGGGTAAAAAATTGAAGGAGGAATTTATTAAATGAAATTACTGAAAAGATTGTTCAGCGAAGAGGAAGGGGTAACCCTGATCGAGTACGCTCTAATCGCAGCCTTGATTGCAGTGGTGGCTATTGCGGCACTTATTTTAGTTGGAGAAGAAGTCAACAACATATTCACTTTTATTCAGGGTTCATTGTCTAACGCCCAATAATAATTGTTGAGATTGATTAAATAGCTTGGCTGGCCCCCGCTCCATTTTAGGAGCGGGGGTGCTCAAATAGCTTAAGGAGGCCCCTTCGAAATCAATAAGCTGTCGTTGGGCCGGTGCCTTGTTGTCTCAAAATAGCGCCGGCAGTCGGCGCATGAATCTCTTTTTGTAAAGTGTGAGCAACAACTAGTGCAACAAAAGGAGGATATATTGAGATGAAACGTTTAAAGAGGCTGGTTCTGGAAGAGGAAGGGGTAACCCTGATCGAATATGCACTGGTAGCTGCCTTGATTGCAATGGCGGCAGTAATTGCGCTCGGATTAGTCGGCAGCGCTGTAAATAATTTATTTACGGTAGTCGCCGAAGCTTTTTCCAATGCACAGTAATTCTGAGGTGAAATTAGCTTGTCCTTATCAATTTATCATATAAATGATCTTCTTTTAATAGCCCTGATCGGGGCCGTTTTGTTTTTTGACCTGACTCGGAATAGAATCCCAAATTTTCTTACCTTTCCGGCGATAATATGTGGTATAATGTTCTATACTATTATTGAGGGCTTTAGCGGTCTGTGGTTCAGTCTTTTGGGTCTTATCGTGGGGATTGCT
>PWMM01000225.1 GCA_003558195.1 Syntrophomonadaceae bacterium | reverse complement strand
TGAACTTTAAATTATTGCTTTTTAGCTTGGCCAGGTTGGGCTCTGTTACCAGGGCCGAGTCGGCCACATAAATAATTTCAGAGAGCATATCCGGTGTTAAAGATTGGGCCAGTTTTTCAATATAATCGAAGTTCCAGCACTTATCATCTAAGTTGCCACTGTTAACATCGGCTGCCACCGGAACTTTGTCTTCGGTAACGCTTAAACCGTAGAGAAATTGCTTTAAGTCTGGCCTTCTGTCCTTGCTGTGGCCATGGGTGATTAAAAAATCAGGATCGGTGTCCTCTTCATATTCGTAATCACCATGCACCGATATCGAGGTGGTATCACTTTACAGGTATTTCAAGGTAATCTGTTCCTGGCAGATGGCCCGCAGGCAAACGGTAGAGAAAACTGCGTGCGGCCCCCGCTCAAAAAGTTTGTCCAAAGCACGGGCCAGATTGTAGTCGGTGAGGTCTTCTAAACAGGTGCTTTTTTCGAAAAGGTTTTCGGTGTCCATATTCTCGTAGAACTCATCAATGCGGTACAAAGGCCTCTTGCGCCCGAAAATGTTAATCATAAGCGCCTTGGTTCTTTTACCCGGTGACATGTGACACTAGTCCTGGTCCCAGCTCACCATCTCGTCGATAGTCTGTTGAGATTTTTAGCTTGTCATAAAGCGCTGAAATAAGCGCGGCCGGGCCGCTGTAGTATATTTCAGGCATCTTTTGCCCTCCCTCCTTTATCATATAACGGGTGAGGAAGAAGTACAAGGCAATACATGGTATTTATCGCTGCTTTTGTGAATTTATTTCTGATTTGTTAGCATCTTGCATAATGAGCTGATTTGGGAATTTTTAGGGCGTTGAATGTAAACTAATTACAATTATAACAATACATTCATACCTGCAATTTCTTAAAATCATACATAAATCAAACGAAGATGGTTGTTTTGAGGTTGGTTCGTTAATAATTAAATACTAGTTTTTACAAAAGGGTCTCATTATGGGCGGTAAAAAAAAGGCAAGAGAAAAGCGGAAAAATAAAAATAATAGCAGTCATCTACAGGCTGAACAAGGCTACAAACTTTTATTGAGGCTGCAAAAGCAGAACTGGGTCAGCCTTCTCTCTTGTTGCGTTTTAGTAATCATAATCGCTATAATAATTGCCGGGCCAATATATGCCGGGTATTTTTTCGATCACCATGCCCTGGCCATGAATTTCTTTGTTTTTTTCCTAGGCCTGCTCTGGTGGATAACAAAACTGCTGCGTAAAGATACTTCTCTGTTCCATTCTCCGCTTGACTGTTTCGTTTTGGCCTTGGTGGTATTCTACTTAATTTCCATTTTTAATGCCGCCCATTATCGCAATGCTTTGGCTGAATTTCTTAAAGTGGCTAGTTATGCCCTCGTTTATTATATGGTAGCAGATTTATGCAAGCAGAAATTTGATAACAAATCAGTGCTGTCCCTCGGAGACAATGAGAGAGGCCTAAAACAGTTTTTCTCACGGGGCATAAAAGCTTTACGGTTATTCTTACCTGAGACCTTTGAAAGAGAACGGGCTTCTGTGGTGCCGGTAATCTTGCTTTATGTGTTGTTTATATCAGCAGTCATTGTTGCTTTTAGTGGATTGCTGGCAGCCACCGGGATCAGCAACCGGGAACATTTATTTGTGGGCGGGCGCATGCTCACCATTTTTGGCTACTATAACACCGGGGCTTCCTATGTGATGGCCGCTTACTTCATCGCTATCGGCCTTGCACTTTCGATCAATAAACTCTTCCTGCGCCCATTGTTTCTGGCTCCATCTGCTCTCTTGATAATTACGTTGTTCTTTACCTATTCTCGTGGGGCCTGGTTGGTAATGCCTTTAATGGCCTTGCTGTTTTTGGCAGCATCCCCGCCTGGCAACCGTCTTAGGGCTTTTCTTTATTTTTCAGTAACTGTCGCTGCTCTGCTGCCTTTTTTGATTCCGCTGACTGGAGCTTTCGACCGGGGCGTTCCGCTGCAGGGGTGGCTCTTAATAATGCTTGTTGCTTTAACAATGGTACTCGGCGGCTACCTGGCTGAATACCTTGCCCTAAGGTCTTTAAAAACCAAGCTGGCTCTGGCCGGTTTGGTAGTCCTTGTTTTCCTGACCACATCAATTTACTATGTCTATAGCGAACTGAGCAAACCGATTCATCTTTCACTGCCCGCCGGTGCCTCTCCGGTTGAGCGTTACCTCGAACAAGGGGTAGATCCTTTGACAAGGGGTGAAGAACATGTTCTTTCTTTGGAAGTATTAGCCTTCGATGAAACTGTTGATCAGGACGACCAGGCTGAATATGTATGGCGCTTGCAGGTCCTTGCTTACGAACAAGATTACCAAAGTTTTGTTTTACTTGATGTAAGGGGAAGTGCCACCGATGGTTGGGAAAAAAGACAGTTTACTTTTCACCCGAATAAAAGCCATGAGCGGCTGGAGATTCGCCTTTATAATCAGTATCCTGGTACCGGTATTTCCATCCGTAATTTTATACTGCAGCAAGAGGAGAGTATTACCCGGCTAGATTTTGCCTATAACAGGCTGCTTCCGGATACTGTCTACAGGGGGATATTTTCACGTGCAGCCAGCGTGGATCTGCGTTTTGCTCATTTCAGAGATGCTTTTCGGATTATTAAGGATTATCCGATTTGGGGAGTGGGTGGCGGTGGATTCAACGCCCTCTACAGAAGTTACCAGGATCACAGCTATTCTACCATTTATGCCCATAACCATTACCTGGAAGTCTGGGTTGAGGCCGGTCTCTTCGGTTTTTTGGCTTTTATTGCCATGTGGATTAGCTTTATCGCTGCATACATTATGAATAATTTAAAAAAGAGCACCTCTTATCATTACAGGCAGTTTTGGACAGCAGTATTTATCCCGGCTATGGCGTTAGCTATGCACAGCGCCATAGACTTTAACCTATCTTTCGGATTAGTAGCACTGTTTCTATTTATTCTTTTCGGTATAAGCAGCAGCTTGGATGATATGCAATGGTTTAAAAAAAACCGGCGTTTTGAAGTCTTTTTACAGCCTTACCGCAGGCATTCCGGGGCGATTATCTTTATTTCCATTATGATTTTGTTTATTTCTATAGCATTTCTGCTCAATGGTATGATTTTATCTGGACGCGCTCAGGCTCTAATGCAAAACCGTAATTTTAAGCAGGCGGAAAATGAATTGACCCAGGCCATTCGTTATGATCCCCTGCAGGCTGAAAATTATTACGATCTAAGCAAAATTTACGAACGGCGTCTGGGGGTTATAAGCCATAGCCCTGAGGTGTGGCTCTGGCATGACTTGTCAGAAAGAGCTTACCAGCTGGAGCCTTATAACCCCATCTACAATAAGCAATACGGTTACATGCTGATCATGACCGGTAAGATTGATCAGGGCCTTGAATACTGGGAAAATCTGCTCGACTTGCGCCCTTTAGAAGAAAGTAGTTACCGGGCATATGCCGATCGCCTTATTAATACCGTTGAAAATGTTTTAAATGAAGATCAGCAGGAACAGGCTGAAGAGTACCTGCGCCGGGTTCTGGAATTAGAGCAGCTAATGACCGTGCGCCTTGGCAGCAGTGAAGCCCTGAATTACCATCTCGGTCATGCCCACTATTTATTGGGCGACTATCCTTCCGCTTTATATTATCTA
>PWMM01000011.1 GCA_003558195.1 Syntrophomonadaceae bacterium | reverse complement strand
TAAAAGACGAAAACATAGAAAAATCACTTGAACCTATGACCCCGCAGGAAAGAAGAATTATCCACATAGCACTGCAGGATTATCCAGGTATTACTACATTGAGCAGTGGGGAAGAGCCAAATCGTAAAGTGGTAATTGTTCCACGTTAAACATTTTGCCACTGCCCCTAAGAAGGGGCTTTTTTATTACAACTAATCAGCCTGTTTTGACCGGTATGAACTGCCCAACATATCTGAACGAGTATCCAGGACAGTAATTGTAAGATAGCGAAAATGAGCCTTTAGATGTTAGGCAGTGCAGCAACCTGTTGAAAATAATGATCACTGAATGACATGCGATCAAAAACCCAACCATCAGGATGAAACGGGCTTTTGATTATTAATCTTTAATGATCACAAAGAGAGAATTCCATAAAACGGGTTAATAAGTTCAAGTAGTGGTGTTTTCTTTGAGATTAAGCGGCGGTGAATCAGAGTGTTTAAAAACGATACTATAGTAGCAATAAGTACTCCGCTTGGTGAAGGTGGTATAGGGATAGTTCGTTTGAGCGGCCCGCAAGCATTTCAAATTGCCAACAAAATATTTAAACCTACCACAAAAAAGTTTAACAATTATCCTGTTGACCGGTTCTTGTATCATGGTTATATTAAAGATTTTCAAAATAACATTATCGACGAAGTTCTGGTCGCATACATGTTTGCACCGCAGACCTATACAAGAGAAGATGTAGTAGAAATTAATTGTCATAGCGGTATCTTTACCTTAAGAACCATACAAAAACTGGTTTTAGAAGCGGGGGCATGCTTAGCAGAGCCAGGAGAATTTACCAAAAGGGCCTTTATAAGCGGCAGGATTGACTTAAGCCAGGCTGAAGCAGTTATGAATATTGTTAAAGCGCGTTCAGAACAAGCTGTAATAGTGGCGGCCCGGGGACTACAAGGTGAGTTAACAGGCAAGATAAGAGAAGCCAGAGAAAAAATTATAGCCATAAGGGCTCCTTTGGAGGCTCTTTTTGATTATCCCGAAGAATTTCCTGAAGAAGAATATTCTGTTAACACAATAAAAAAAAGCCTGGAGCATTTAGCTGATAAATTAAAGGAAATGCTAAAAGGTGTGGAAAGAAACAGGGCATACCAGGAAGGGATACCAGTAGCAATAATTGGGAAACCAAATGTTGGGAAATCGTCTTTACTAAACCTGCTTTTGAAGCAGCAAAGAGCCATTGTTCATGAATTACCAGGCACAACAAGAGATATTCTTGAAGGATATTTAAACCTTGGTGGCTATCCAATTAAGTTAATAGACACGGCAGGAATCCAGGGTACACTTGACCCAGTTGAAAAACAGGGGATAGATTTATCGCGTGCTGTTGCAGAACAAGCAAGGTTAATAATAATGGTCTTTGATGGATCAGAAAAATGGTCTGGGGAGGACTATGAAATATTAAACTTGAAGCGGCAAGATCAGGGTGTGATTATAGTAATCAATAAAACGGACTTGCTAAGAAAATTAAAACTGGAAGAGTTATGCAAAAATATGCCGGAGGTTTGTATTATTGAAACTTCTGCTTTGCAGGGAAAGGGTATTGAAGAGCTTGAAGAAACAGTTATAAATCAGCTGGATAAGATATTTCAGGCTGAAGCAATCGGTGAAAGCCCTGTTATTGTAAAACAAAGGCATGAAGAAGCTATAAAGCAGGCGGTTGATCATTTAGAACAGGCTAAAGAGATTCTTAAAGATCAACCACTTGAATTAATTAGCCTGGAACTACAAATGGCCTGGGAAGTATTAGGTGAAATAACTGGAGATCGGGTAAATGATGAACTGCTTGATAAGATCTTTAGTGAATTTTGCTTGGGGAAGTAAATTGGATAAGATGGGATCTTAGCAAAGAATGATAATCAAAAGCAATGATCAGATGATTATAGAAATGCTTGAAGAGCTGGATTTGAAAGCTGAATATGGCAGTAAGGTAAACCAGTTAAGCTTATACGTGTCGTTACTAATGGACGGGTTAAAAAAAACGAGGCTAACCGGTGATAAGACGGCTGAGGGAATTATTAATAATCAAATCTATGACTCGTTGGCATTATTAAAATACTATGATCTTAATCCTGGAACAGTAACAGTTGATTTGGGTAGCGGGGGTGGGCTGCCGGGCATGCCGGTGAAGATATGCAAACCTGACATTAAGATGCATTTCATGGATGCTAACCGAAAGAAAGCATTATTCCTTGCCCATACAATCAAGAAGTTACAAATAAAACAGGCAGAAGTTTTATATGGCAGAGCAGAAGATTATGGACAAAAGGCAGAACATCGAGGCAGGTATGAATTAATACTTATTAAGGCTGTGGCAAATGCAGCAGTGCTGGCGGAATTAGCATTGCCCTTATTAAAGGTGGGGGGAATGGTTGTTTTATATAAAGGGCCACTGGGAGCTAAAGAGATAGAACAAGCAAAAATTGCATTTGTTACTTGCGGGGGAAAGCCAGAGAAAAGCTACCATTATAAGCTTGAAAGTGGAGAAGAAAGATCCCTTTATCTAATTAAGAAATATAATATTACTCCACCTCAATATCCCCGTAGCGCTGGCAAGCCATCAAAATATCCAATAAAATGATTTTAAGTAACAGTTTAGTTAAGGTATAATGAGAATCATAGAAAAATGCTGTTGGGAAGCAATCTATTTTTAAGATACTACCTAACCCTGAAAATCAAAAGGATGATTGTGTAATGACAGAACCAAGAAAAAGTAAAAGCTCTATTTCTGCAATAGAACCATCAACGGATAAAATACTGGCTATTGATATAGATAGAATTAAGCCAAATCCCTTTCAACCAAGAAAAGAAATTGCTCAGGATAAGGTTGATGAGTTAGCACAGTCTATACGGGTCTCAGGATTAATTCAGCCAATCGTAGTAAGAAGAATAGGGGATAATTACCAGCTGGTCGTTGGAGAAAGGCGCTATCTTGCATGTAAAAAACTGGGTTGGAAAAAAATATCTGCATCAGTCAAGGTGATATCAGATAGTGATATGGCAACGAATGCTTTAATTGAAAACTTACAACGAGAAAATTTAAATATAATAGAAGAAGCAAATGCTTATGTTAGCTTAATGAAGAAGTTTAATCTTACGCAGGATGTATTAGCTCAACAGCTGGGGAAAAGCCAATCAACAATAGCAAATAAAATCAGATTGTTAAAGCTTCACGATGAAGTAATTAATAAAATAAAAGAGCATCATTTGACTGAAAGACATGCTCGTGCCCTTTTAAAGTTAGATACAAAAGAAAAACAATTAAGCATGATTGAAGAAATTGTACATAGAGGCCTTACAGTAAACCAGGCAGAAAAAAGAATTGCAAAGCTAAGAAGCGAACCTGATATTAAAGCACGGTTAAAGAATTCTAAAACGGTTGTAAGAGATATGCGCATTGTATTAAATACAATTAGAGAGGCAGTTACTGTAATTCATAATTCAGGGCTATATCCCGAAGTTGATGAAACAATCGAAGAAGATTATATCGAAATTAATATCAGATTAACTAAAGAAATGCTTAAAGGACAAAAAATTAAAGCTAAACACTAATTAATAACTGTGACAGGTAAGGAGAGATTACAATGGCAAGAGTTATCGCCCTGGCTAATCAGAAGGGTGGCGT
>PWMM01000130.1 GCA_003558195.1 Syntrophomonadaceae bacterium | reverse complement strand
CTTACAGAAACAGAAGGAGTTGGAAAGGCAGTTGGAATGAATAAAGCACTGGAACAAATAAAAGGTGAACTTTTTTGCTGTTTGGATGCAGATTCATTTTTCCATAAAGATGCTTTGGAACACATGGTTGGATATTTCGAGGATAAAAATATAGGTGCTGTAACCTCATCAATGAAAGTTTACAAGGCAGACAATATATGGCAAAAAATACAATGGGTTGAATATATATTTGCTATTTATTTGAGAAAACTTTCTTCTTTGATTGATTGTTTGTATGTCGTTCCTGGACCTGGTAGCATGTACAGAACTGAGTTAGTTAAAAAGCTTGAAGGTTTTGATGAAAATAATCTTACCGAAGACATGGAGATTGCTTTTAGAATACAGGACGCAGGCTATAAAATTAAAAATAGTTTGAATTCTTTTGTTGATACATTAGCTCCAAGAAAATTGTGGGATTTGATAAAACAAAGAATAAGATGGTATGGTGGTTTTTGTGATAATTTAAAAGATTACAAACATATGCTTTTAGACCCAAAAACAGGAATGCTTGGAATGTTTATGCTTCCTTTGTCTATTATATGGGTTTTTGTGGTTATTTATTCACTTGGTATACTTTTGAAAGAATTGATAGATGGTTTAATCATACAAATAACTACTCTTCGTTTAGTTGGTTTTGATTGGAATATTTTTTTGAGTAGATTTATTGAATCTATAAGACCTAATCCCACATTTATGCTATGGTTTGCAGTAATTTTGACTGCAATTGGTATTATTGTAATATATTTAGGACTTCAAATGTCGAGGGAAGACGTAAAGATTAAATATAACTATCCTCATTATATAGCATACTTATTGATATATAGTGTATTGATAGGTGTTTTTTGGATATTCACTTTTGGATATTTATTAACTAGAAAAAAACTGAATAAGGAGGATTTTTGGTAAAATGGGAACATTAATGCGTGCAGCACTTGTAACAACTTTTATTTTTGTAACTGGAATTATATTTGGACTTTGGATTGGTACAGAAAGAGTAAGCGAATTAGACCAAACCATGTTAGAATTAGAAGAAAATGTAAAAAGTGCAGAGTTGCAATTTATATTCTTTGAGACTATGGGCATAGAACATTCTTGTGATTATTTAGATAGACAGAGATGGTCTATTGGAGAAGAAACAGAAGAATTAGGTAAGGAAGTAGAAAGATTCGAAGATTCTATGAAGTTAGACGATGCATCTTTTTATGAGTTGAAAGAAAGATATACTCATTCTCTTTTGAAATCTTGGCTCACAGTTGAAAGAATAAAAAATGATTGTCCTGCTGATTTTGTGACTGTTTTGTATTTTTATTCTAATGAAGAATGTGATGGTTGCGAAGAACAAGGAATAATTTTGTCTCATTACAAAGAACAATTAGATACTGATTTGTTAATATATTCAATAGATACTGATTTGAATTTGGAAATCGTTCAGATGCTTGAAGATGTTTATGGTGTTGAACAATATCCTACATTAATAATAAATAGAGAAGTTCACAGAGGATTTATGGATGCTTCTGAATTAAAAGAAACTCTCTGCGAAGAAAATCCAAATTTAAAGGTTTGTTAAACTAGTATCTTTCTGTTGCTGGTTGGAGCATTTGGAACCTTAGTGTTCTTCCGTCTTCCAATCTGCATTCACAGACACACATAGTTTCTGTTATTTCTAATCCTTCTGGTGGTTTGTAGGGTTCGAAATAACAATAGTATTCTATACAGCTTTTATCTCCTGTTTCTTTTTCTATTTGTTCTTCTAGTTCTTCATCCATTTCATCTTCTTCTAGCTGTTCATTTAAAACAACAGTTAATCTTGCACAACGTTCTTCGTAAACTTGATGTTCCTCTCTAATTCTTATCGTGTAATTAAAATAATATATTCCAAATCCTGCAAATATCATACAAATGATAAAAATAAATACTGCTGTATCTGTTTCCATGTTTTTTTGAGGTTTCTAAATTTTAAAAACGTTTTGATATAAAAATATAGATATGTTACAAAAATGTTACATATATTACAAAAAAGTAATATAAAAACTAACACAACAAAGTTTATATTTAAGATATTACAATAATGTAATGTATGTTACAAAAAAGTAATATGTTAAAAACACTTGAGTTGTTTTTTAACAAACCAAATAAAAAATATTATCTTACTGAAATAAGTAAAGAAATAAATTTAGCTCACACATCTGTTAAAAAAAATCTTAAAAAATTAAATTCGGAAAATATAATTAATAAATATCAAGAAAAAAAAGGGAGTAGAATTTTTCCTATTTACACTGCAAATAAAACAAGTAAAAAGTATAAAAAATTAAAACAAATATACAACATTTCTTCAATATTGAAATCTGAATTGATTGAATTTCTAGATAAACGCTTAACTCCAAAATGTATTGTTTTGTTTGGAAGTTATTTCAGAGGAGAAGATATGGAAGACAGCGATATAGATTTTTTTATTGAATGTAAAAAAGAAAATATAAATTTAAAAAAATTTGAAAACAAACTTGAAAGAAGTATAGAATTACACTTTAATGAAAATTTTGATTCTTACCCAGACGAACTTAAAAATAATATAATTAATGGGATTGTATTAAATGGTTTTTTGGAGGGCTACAAATGATAACAAAAATCAAACCCGATAAAAATAAAGCAAATTCTTTGAAAAAAATGGCTTTGATAACACTTGAAAGATTAAAAGAAACAAATATGGAAGAATATCCAATCAATACATTAATTGATTTCTATGATATAATCCATAAATTATTAGAATCAATAACATTGAAAAAAGGTGTGAAAATAAAAGGATAAGGTGCACATGCAAAATTAATAAATTATGTTGCCAAGCAAAATAAAATTGATGAAAAAACGAGGGTGTTCCTCCAGCAAATGCGTGATTATAGAAACAGAATTTCTTATGAAGGTTTTATGATTCATAAGAATTACATAGAACTAAACAAAGAAAAGATAATTGAAATTATTAATCATCTTTTGAATATATAATATTTTTTATAGTTATTCCTAAATGTTGTAAAATAAAAGAAAAAAAAGAAAAAAGGTTTGAAGACATTAGTTAAATTCTACGCCTTCGTATCCTGCAGCTGTGTCCAATGTTACCATGTCACCAGTTAATTCGTCTGCATATTGACCATCTCTGAAGTTTGCTGCAATAACATTTCCTGCTATTTCAGTGTCTTCAGATGAATAACCTGCAATTATCAATGCATCGTGTCCGCCAAATGCTTCTTCAATGTATTGGATTATTGCTGTGTTTTCAACATAGTCTTCTGATGCTTGTGTTGTTGGTACCAATTCGTTAACCAATTCGTTAACTGCTGGTCCACCAACTAAGATTACTGGTCTTTGTGGTGTTACATCGTCTTCTACTGGTGTAAATGAAACATCTGTTGGTTCTCCAACAACTTCTACACCAATGTGGTTCATTCTTGCGTTTGCATATACTTGTTCTTCTGGGTATTCGAATAAAACACTTTGTCTTTCTGAATCCCATCTAAACAATGCACCGTACCCTTCGTCGTCTAATGCCCATCTATAATCTGAATCTTCTTCTTCATATACAGATGTCATATCTGTAATCAATGTTGTATCAAAATCACCGTCGTCATCCAATTCTATATTGAAGTTACCCAATGCTCCTCCTTCGTCATT
>PWMM01000168.1 GCA_003558195.1 Syntrophomonadaceae bacterium | reverse complement strand
TCATGCTGGGAGCGGCGAATTCCCCAGGGCTATATTTGCCCCAAGAACCGCTGAAGAAGCCTTCTGGACAGCAACGAAGGCTTTTAATGTGGCTGAAAAATACCAGGTCCCGGTTTTCATCTTGAGCGATCAACATCTTGCTGACTCTTATTACACGGTAGAACCGTTTAATCTAACTGAGGTAATTATTGAACGGGGCGAAATTCTATCCGAAGAGTCATTGGAGAAAATGGAAACGTATCAACGCTATAAAATCACTGATTCGGGAATATCGCCTCGAGCCTTTCCAGGACAAAGCAATAAATGTGTGATGATCCCGGGAAATGAGCACACGGAAAATGGCTACTCCACTGAAAACCCCGAAATAAGAACCCGGATGCAAGATAAAAGAATGCGCAAGTATAAAAAAATGGCAAGTAAAACAAAATCACCTGAAAAATACGGAGATAACAACCCCCATACTATCCTTTTAACCTGGGGTTCTTCATTTGGTGCCTGCTGGGAAGCAGTGGAAAAAGCAAACCAGCAGGGTGAAAAATGGCAAGTAATCTCTTTTCCCCAGCTTTGGCCTTTTCCAGGAAAGGATGCAATAGAGATGATCGGTAAGGCAACCAGGGTCGTTTCAGTAGAAATGAATTCTACCGGCCAGTTAGGACGCCTGCTTAGAGTTGAAACCGGCAAGCAACCTGATATGGCCGTCCTGAAATATGATGGCCGACCTATGAATGCTACATACGTTATAAAAGAGATTGAAAGCGGAGGTGTTTTCCCATGGCAGTAAATGAAAAACAATATGACCTGGACCGGGAAATTACCTGGTGCCCTGGCTGCGGCAACTTCGCGATTATGGATACACTGAAAAAAACGCTGGCTGGAATGGATCTTTCTCCTGATCAAATACTGGTAGTGGCCGGAATCGGACAGGCCGGAAAAATGGGACAGCATATGAAAGCCAATACCTTCCATGTCCTGCACGGCCGCCTGCTGCCGGTTGCTACCGGGGCTGGCCTGATTAATAATGAGTTGAAAATCCTGGCCATAGGCGGAGATGGTGACGGTTATGCAGAAGGAGGCAACCATTTAATACATGCTGCCAGGCGCAACGTTGATTTAACCTATATGGTTCATAATAATATGATCTACGGCCTGACCAAAGGACAGGCATCTCCAACCAGTGAAGAGGCGATTAAAACCCCTACCACCCCCAGGGGCAATCCACTGCAAGGATTGAATCCAATTAGCCTGCTCCTGGGCTTGAAAGCAAACTTCGTAGCCCGCTCCTTTGCCGGAGATAATGAGCAGCTAAAAACTATCCTGGAGCAGGCCATAAAAAAACCGGGCTTTGCTTTCATTGATATTTTGCAGCAATGCCCAAGTTTTAACAAGATCAATACTTTTAAATGGTTCAAAGAGAGAGTTTATGATATCAATGCCTCCGGGCATGACTCATCCGACTTGCAACAGGCTTTTAAACTGGCTCAGCAGTGGGGAGAAAAAATCCCTACCGGTATTTTTTATAACAACCCGGATCCTCGTCCCACTTTCAGAGAAGCGGTGCTGGGCAACAGAGACAAGCCTTTAACTGATTCCCCCATCAATCCGCTTGACATCAAAGACATCATGGAAGCGCATCTTTAAGAATACCAGGAGTTTAAATCTACCGGGAGTGGAAAACAACTCCCGGTTTTTATTTGGAATTAAACTTGTAAGAACTGGCAATCACATTATGTAAGTTTTTTCGCTTCAACTTCTTCCAGCGAGGACCAAGTTTCATAAACAGGTTTATTCTTATCATCCAACTCCCTGATTAAAACTTTACTAGCCTGTCCTTTTTTTACAATCCGGTTATTTTTATCAACATAACAGATAGCAGTTTTTACTCCGCCCTTAGGAGTTTCTCCATAAACCACATCACATTGTTCATATTCATCTTCACTTTTATCAAGTCTTTTTTTGTAATACCTCCGACAGTATTCGCTATCAGGGTTTTTTGAACAGACCCTTTCAGTCATCATTTTATGATTTAAGTATCTGATCAGAAAAGCACTTGATACAAAAATTAACCCAATTACAAGTAATGGTATTACAGTAGTCATCCTAAAATCCCTCCTTGAAGCATATTAATTAAGATATTATAACTGCTTTTACCTGTAAAATAAACCATCATATTAAAAATTAAATCAAAGAAGCCTAAATTAGGGTGCCATAAATAATATATCATAAATATTAAAATCTCAATATAAAAAAATTATTAACAGCTTTATGCACCTTCTTTTTTGATGTTTCACTTCCTTATAAAAGAATAATCATCAAAAACTAAAAAAAGTTATTCATGTAAATAGGAAATCAGGTCTTTTTGGATAATATAATAGTAGAGGAATATTGACATAGGAGAAACGCCTGAATCCTTAAACAAGGATCACGCAGGTATAGTTACAATCCCAGAGATGTATTCCGTAAAGTTTTATAATCTCACAATCAAAGGAGGAAAAATGAATGCCCGCAGTAGTAATTTCTGGTAAGGAAGTAGCAAGTGAAATCAGGCAGGAGTTAAAAAAGAAGGTTGAAGATTTAAAAGGTAAAGATATCCATCCCGGCCTGGGAGTAATCCTGGTGGGAGAAGATCCGGCTTCCGTTTCCTATGTTACCAGCAAAGCTAAAGGTTGCGAAGAAATTGGCATCTATGAAGAAACTATCAGGCTCCAGGCTGATGTTTCTGAAGAGGAAGTTTTAAAGTTAATTGAAAAAATGAACAACGATAAGAAGTTCAGCGGCATCCTGGTTCAGCTACCCCTGCCCAAGCACATTGACGAAGAGAAGATAGTTAACGCTATCACCCCTGAAAAAGATGTTGACGGGTTCCACCCGGTCAACCAGGGCCTGTTATTAAGAGGAGAAAAATGCCCCCTGCCCTGCACTGCACATGGTGCTCAGCAGATGCTGATGCGTTCAGGTAACGATCCCGCCGGCAAACATGTAGTAATTTGTGGCAGAAGCAACATCGTCGGCAAGCCGCTGGCAGCAATGCTGATGCAGAAAAAAGAAGGCGCCAATGCCACTGTGACCGTAGTTCATACCGGTACAAAAGATGCTGGTCAGTATACCAGGCAGGCTGATATCCTGGTTGCAGCAATGGGCAAGCCACGGGCGATTACCGCAGATATGGTCAAGGACGGCGCTGTTGTGATTGATGTTGGAGTAAACAGGATTGAAGACTCCACCAAGAAACAAGGATTCCGTCTTGTTGGAGACGTAGATTATGATCCCATCTCCGAAAAAGCTTCCTACATTACACCGGTACCCGGTGGTGTGGGGCCAATGACGGTAACAATGCTGCTTTATAATACCGTCGAATCAGCAGAATTAATAGCAAAGTAATAAACTTGTAATTAATACAAAGTGATCATTTGCAACGGTTTGAGAATGGGGCGGGAATAAGATTCCTGCCCCTTACCGTTTGCTATGCCATTATTTTCAATAAACCATAATTATAGTATGATACTGTTAAAGAGTATTAGTCATAAAACTTACAAACAACCTGGCTTAACTATGGATCTCAAGGCTGGCTCAAAGACCAAAACATTTGCCCTTTTTTAAAATACGGCTGTTTCAGGGAGCTGATCTGATGCCTGTATATGACAAAGTAAAACCGTTTAGCTTGCTGCTCGGTATCACTTTAATGGTCATAGGAATTATTTTCCTGGCTGCCCCGG
>PWMM01000105.1 GCA_003558195.1 Syntrophomonadaceae bacterium | reverse complement strand
TACCCCCTAAATTAGGTTTTTACTTTCTTTTTATAGTAGCATATTTTTTCTTGGGAGGCAGAGGGAAAAATTTACTGGTCCGCTCGGCATACTCCCGGTAAGCCGGATTTTTCATCATCTGTTTTTCAAGCATGGGCACACCGGATATGAAAAGCAATAGTGTTGTGATAGTCAGCGGGCTGATGATACCCGTCCATCCCAGGGGCACAGAAAGAGCCAGGATAAAGATTCCCCACCACATAGTTGCTTCCCCGAAATAATTAGGGTGACGGGTGTACTGCCACAACCCGGATTGAATTACTTTGCCTTTGTTTTGGGGGTTTCTTAAAAAATTGGCCAGCTGTTTATCACCGACCGATTCAAAATAAAACCCGGTGATCCATATAAACAGACCAATGATATCAAGAACGGTTAAACCGCGGCCAGGGTAAGCATTAACCAGGATGATCGGATAACCAATAATTAACATCATTAAACCCTGGAACATAAATACCTGGAAAAAAGCACGTGGTACCAACCATATGCCCCATTCCTTGCGCCACTTCGCGTAACGAAAATCTTCCGGTTTGCCCCAGTTTCGGCGTACTATATGGTAAGTCAAACGAATCCCCCAGATGGACACCAGAAGAGTGACTATAAGGTTCCTGGCTGTAAAAGAGCCTTCGATAAACAGGGTAGCAAGAGCAATCAAGACAAATCCGGCACCCCAGCCCATATCTACAATAGAATTGTTCTTGATCACCTGGGCAACCAGGAAGAAAATTAAAAAATAAACAAATACAATCAATACAGCTTGAATAAAAAGTTCGGTCATATTAACCCGCCTTTCTTATATTTTTTGTGCTTGCTCAACCGGACGACTAAAACGGCAATTGTTAATCATTGCAACTGATCTAAAAGAGTTACTTCCGGCGCAGCAGCCAGGTAATCTTTAATCTTTTCCCTGAATTCAAGATAATGCTTTGCCTGGCGATGCTCTTCTAAGGCTTCCATAGAGGTGTACTTTTCCAAAAACCATATTTCAGAAAGACTATCCTTAGGCTTGAAAGCTTCATAAAAAAGGCACCCTGTTTCTTTTTCATTTACTGCTTTGACCATCTCTTTACAGGCATCAGCCACTTGGTTTTCTTTTTCTGGCTTAATGGATAATTTAGCTACCAAACCAATCATTTCAAACCCTCCAGTCATAATTTTGATGTTTGACAAACAATACCCTAAAAGCTATAGTACAATCAGATACTCAGATAGCCTGGGCTAATTTAATAAATTTCTTACCCTCCTGCCCAGGCGGCAAGGAGAAAAAATGGTAGTGCGCAAGCGCCTTTTTTTAGGCTTATTTTTATTGTTCACTTTTATCCTAATGATCTCACTGGGTTTCCTGGCTTTTTTCCTGGCCAGACCGGAAGCGCCATTGTTTCAATATGCCCTGTACTTTTTTTTCGTTCTGGTTGGCCTTACTGCCCTGCTGTCAATATTTACCCTGGGCCTTATTACCATATCCTTGCTCCGGGGCGCTCCACCAGCCTGGTTAAGCCGGGCTGTAAAAAAAATTATCGTATTCCTCTTTCCCTTAATTTTACAGCTGGGTAAGATCTTACGCATCACCCAGGACCGGGTTCAAAGCTCATTTATCGGGGTTAATAACAAACTGGTTGAAGCCGAAAAAGAAATTGTCACCCCTCATAAAATGCTTATCCTGCTACCACACTGCCTGCAGGATGAAGATTGTCCGCACAAAATAACCCTTGATCCTTATAACTGCCAGCGCTGCGGCAAGTGCCCCATAGACAGCCTGCTGGCCCTGGCCGAAAAGTGGCAGGTAAACATTCAAATAGCAACCGGCGGAACCCTGGCCCGCAGGGCGGTAAAAAAACTGCGTCCTCAATGTGTCCTGGCTGTAGCATGTGAAAGAGATCTCTCCAGCGGAATTTTAGACAGCGCTCCCTTACCAGTCTGGGGTATACTCAATGAAAGACCAATGGGGCCCTGCCGTAATACCATGGTCTCCCTCGGTGCTATAGAGGAAATACTTAAAGAGATTCTCGATAGTCAAGGCTGTCCATAATTTTTAATTACCCATAATATTATAGCCACAGTCGGCGTAAAGAATGGTTCCGGTTACAGAGCTGGAAAGTTCAGAAGCCAGAAAAAGGGCAGTCCCAGCCACTTCATCAGCATCAGCAAGACGGCGCAGTGGTGTTTTATCTTCCACCCCTTCCAGCAGGCGGTTGAAATCCTTGACCCCCTTAGCTGAAAGAGTGCGGATAGGGCCGGCTGAAACGGCGTTTACTCTTATTCCCATGGGCCCCAGGTCAGCAGCCAGATAGCGCACACTGGCTTCCAGGGAAGCTTTAGCCACACCCATTACATTGTAATTTGGCACCACCCGCTCGGAACCCTGGAAAGTAAGGGTAATTATACTGCCTCCTTTCTTTATCATAGGGTAAAGGCGATTAGTAACAGCAGTAAGAGAGTAGGCACTTATATTCTGGGCTAAAAGAAAGCCTTCACGAGATGTATTTAAATACTGACCGTCTAATTCTTCTTTTTTAGCATAAGCTAGACTATGCACAACCCCGTGAAGTGCCCCCCACTTTTCTTTTATAATTGCAGCAAGATTGTCGATGGCAGAATCATCAGTTACATCACAGGGTAGAAGCAAAGATCCGGCCATCTCTTCTTCAACTAACTTTTCTACCTTCCCCTTAAAACGCTCGTTTTGATAAGAAAAAGCCAGTTCAGCTCCAGCAGAGGAAAAAGCTTTGGCAATGGCCCAGGCAATACTGCGCTGGTTAGCTACTCCCATGATCAAGAACTTCTTCCCGGACAACATCTGATCCACGTTCATTTTCATCAAACACCTTTCTTGTATAATAGTATAATGATTGCCTGTAGAAATGTTAAATGATTATATACTATTTTAACACAGAGAGAGCGTCAATTCAGGAGAAATTGGATGTTTTATGCTGTTAGATCGTTTTTGTACAAACAAACTGCCGCATTATGCGCGGCAGCTTGCTTGGATTTTTTACATTCGCCTTATACTTTTAATAAACGTAAACGCCTCGGTTAAGGCCGTCCCGAATTGCAGAAATCACCTTGTTCGCTCTAATAGTAGCCCCGGAAAAACCATCAACATCTTCAACAAAATTACCAGGTTCGAAAAGGTCTGCTAAATGCTCCCGAACATCCTTACCTTCCAGGTGCTCAAGAATCTGCTCATGCTGGTCTAAAATTGCTGCTGTCGCTTCAGTGTCAGGCTCAAGATAATTGATCCCCCGGTGACCAAGATGGCGGTAGCCTATGCTGGTAACAATATTATCTTCCAAAGAAAACTGGATATTAACTTGAACAGCATCCCTGTCAATAAATGCTCCACGATAAGTGCCATTTTCAAAGTTTTGTTCACCAGCAGCAGGCGCTGGAGCTGGTGCAGGTTCTGCTGCTTCATCTGGCGAAACTTCTTCCTCTTGATCGTTTGAAACTTCTCCAGGTGCGTCACAACCTAGGGTTAGTAACAGCAGGCTTGAGACAAAAACCAGTAGCAGTAAAAATAACAATCTTTTCACACTAATCACTCCTTTTACTGATAAATTCCACAGCACTGAGGTTATTAAGCTATAAATTATATAGTAACTATATAGTCATAGTAGTATAAACTGACCATAATGTCAACCCATTTAAGCCCTAATAATTTATTTCAATATTATATTTGACAGTGGTTTTCAGCAAGTGTTACAATATATGCAGTATAACGCATATACAAAGGAGGACATATATGGAAGAATATATCCAAGCCCTAAAAAGCCTATCGGTAAAAACCCGGATTCGAATTCTAGCTTTATTGCACCATCTTAAAAAGGCTTGCGTGAGTGAAATAGTCGAAACCCTAGGAGAGAACCAGTATAATATTTCTCGGCATTTAAAAGTGCTGCAGGATGCCGGTATGGTTGTGAGCAGCAAGAAAGGACGCTGGATTTACTATCAGTTAAATGATGAGCAAATCAAATTTAATAATATGCTTTTAGATTCAGTAAAAGAAGTTTCTGCAGACATATTGAAAGATGATTTAGTAAAATTGCAAAGTAATATATCTAAAAAGATTGAAGAGCCATATTTGAATCTTAAAAAAGATATTCCTCGTGAAATTAACTAGTAATAACAGTTATCTCATGATTTATGTTTTAAATACTTTACCTGTTATATTTTTAGGCTATACCAACAAGTTCGAAATCGTAAACATGGCTGTCAACATAAAGTGCTTAACCCAGCTTGCTGCTCTTAAAGGGGCTGCAAAAAAGCCAGGAAAGAGGCAGTTAATGCCGAAAGACTAGCTAAAACTATGGGGAGGGATGCTTTGTGATGATGACCAAAAGTATGGAAGTAGGCAAGCGTTTTTTTGGTGAAAAAGTATTTAATACGATTACAGGTTACCTCAAGAAGAACCCGGAAGAGTTGCGGCAAATGATCAGGGAGTCTGGAGCCCAACCAACCCACGAAGGCGCTGGTACAATCTTATCCGGCCAGATCGCTTCAAAAATGGACTCGATTGCTGAAGCCTGGCAACAAAAGGCTGAAAAAAAATGGACTGAAGTAAACAGCGAAAGCAAATCAGAAAAAGAAGAAGCCCGGGTTTAAATCTATAAAGCTGAAGAGGTGGCCCATACTATCAAGACAAGAAACAGCACAAACCTTATATTTATATGCCTCTTCTATCTACCCGTAATGCCAAGCCTGGCCTGTACATTTAACAGCTGATCTTGTACTTTAAGGCTAACTGGTTGATGACAAAAATGATACTCAATATTTAAAGAAAGGCAAATTCATCTACATCTACCAAACCCCGGTCGGTGATTTTCAAAGAAGGGATAACCGGCAGGGCCATGAAAGCGAGAGTTAAAAAAGGTTGGGGCAACTCTGTACCTAGTTCCCTTGCCGCTTGTAGTATTGCGGCCATTTCTTCAGCCACCTTTTCAGCAGGTTGATCTGACATCAAGCCGCCAGCCGGTAAAGGAAGTAAAGCTTTAACTGCAGTATCCTCACCTACTACTATGAATCCGCCTCCGGCAGTGGCTAACTCGTTGGCAGCCCGGGCCATTGCTTCTTCTGATGCTCCCACCACGATCAGGTTATGAGAATCATGGGCAACACTGGAAGCGAGAGCCCCTCTCTTAAGGTTAATCCCTCGGATCAGCCCTGTGGTAATATTACCGTTTTTGCCGTACCTTTCGATAACAGCAATTTTATTAACCCCCGAAACCGGGTCCGCTTTAACGGCACCATCTTCTTCCCGTTGCAAATCGAGGAACAATTTTTCAGTGATCAATTGGCCCGGGACAACCCCAATTACTGGTACTCTACCCGGTGGATATGTTATGCTAAAATCGTTTTTCTCAAGGGGTTTGGAAAGAATGATGCTATCCCGGGCAGAGGTTGGTAAATTGTAAGCAGGAAGCTTTATAATGGCTTTACCATCGCGAGCTACCATCCGGCCATCTTTGAAGACCATTAAGGCTCGGAAACTTTCGAGATCTTCGAAAAAAACCAGGTCAGCCCGGTAACCGGGTGCTACCGCACCCCTGTCATAAAGGCGGAAATGCCGGGCAGTATTCAGGGAGGCAATTCTTATCATCAACAGGGGGTCTGCCCCTAAAGCCACAGCTTTTTGCAATGCTTCATTCAGGTGCCCTCTTTCAAGTAATTCTCCAGCCTCTCGATCATCACTGCCCAACATGAAAGATCCGGCATTAGCCTTGTTAACCAGTGGGATCAGTTCTGCCAGGCTGGAAGTAGCGGAACCGTGCCGGATAATAATATTCATACCGGCAGCAAGTTTTTCAAGGGCTTCTACAGCGCTAATACATTCATGGTCGCTACTTATACCCATAGAAAGGTACGCCTGAAGCTGCTGTCCCTGCAACGCTGGTGCATGGCCATCCACCACCTTGCCAGCTTTTCCGGCAGCAGCAATTTTTTTGAGTACTTCTAAATCTCCATTTACCACCCCCGGATAATTCATCACTTCCCCCAACCCAATTGTTAAAGGATGCTTTAGCAGTTCTGCCACATCTTCAGATCGAATTTCACCACCAGCTGTCTCAAGGTCGGTAGCAGGGACAGAAGAAGGCACTGTAGCAAAAAAATCACAAGCACTTTTTTCGGACAGCTCGATCATCATATTTACACCTTCTGGACCCATAACATTGGCAATTTCATGGGGATCATGAATAACAGCAGTAGTGCCATGACCTAAAATGACCTGCCCCAATTCCGGGGGTAAAAGTAAGGTACTTTCAATGTGAAGGTGAGCATCGATCAAACCAGGAGCAACAATGGCACCGTCAACTTCGATTACTTTTTTACCAGCTGTATAGTCACCACCAATGCCGGCTATGGTTCCACCGGCAATGGCAATATTGGTTTCATTTATGGTACCATCAAAAACATTGATCACCCGGCCCCCTTTTATTAATAAGGTGGCCGGCTCGTCTCCCCGGGCAATAGCAAGACGGCGCTGCATCATTTCTAATAATTCATTGCTTCGATCATCCATTGTATATCCTCCCAAAAAACTTACTGTTTAGTAAACTACATTAAATTCAGACCTTAGCAGGATCCTGCAACGTTCGGCAGGTAATACCTTTTTACGCAAGCTGCAATAAGGACAGGTCTGATAGATTTATTGAATATTTTTTTTACCCAGCTTTTTTTTTGCTTTCTGGAGATACATATTATTATCTGCTTCAATAAAAACCTCATCCAGGGGTTTTTGTGGACCTTCGGCAACACTTAACCCGGTAGATAGAGAGAGAACAACATTGACCTGTTTAAGATTGTTATCATTGATTCCACTTTCAATTCTGCTTATAACTTTTTCACCGACTGCTTGGCTGGCTTGTTTCATAATAACTGCAAATTCATCGCCCCCAATTCTGGCAACAACATCACCCATCCGAACAGCATTACTTATAACTTGAGCTGCGGTTTTCAAAAGTTGATCGCCGGCTTTGTGGCCATAAGTATCATTAATGATTTTCAAATGATCAAGATCAGCAACAATAATAGAGACAGGGTATTCACGCCCCCCCTCCAACCTTTTAATTTCACTGTCAAAATACATCTTGTTATAAACCCCGGTTAAACCATCATAAAGACTGAGTTTCATTAACCTGTTTTCATACTCTTTTTGCTCTGTTATATCTTCTCCTACTCCGATATATTCTAATAATTTACCATTCAGATCAAAAACAGCGCGGGTAGACCATTTAACCCATCTGATACTTCCATCAAAAGCTTCTTTTGGGTTGACATAAGTTGCAACCTGGTTGTTAGGAGTTAAGTTTTTCAAGGCATCGTAAACTTTTTGCTTCAATTGAGGCAGGATAAACTGGAAAAGGTTTTTACCAATTATTTCTTCTCGCTTTAAACCTACAAACCGGCTGTAAGCATTATTAACAAAAGTCAGCTCAAATTTATTATTAAACCGGTTTACCAGGGCAGGGATATCCTCGGCAATAGCCCGATACCATTCAAAACCTTGCCTGGCCATTTCTTCAGCTACTATTTTTTCTGTTTGATCTGTACCGATCGATAATTTAGCCCGGCGTCCATCTAACCAGAGGATCTCAGTGCAACGATAATTGTAGTACTTATGGTCAATGGTACTTTTAACCTCCCAGGATATTACTCCTGAACCGGGCATTGCCTTGGTAGACAAACCTTTTGTTTGGCAGAATTCACAGGGTCTGTCCTGATTATTTTGTAAAGCCTGATAGCATTTCTTACCAATCACATCTCCATATAAATCGCGTCCATATTTATTCATAAAAAGTATTTCATGGGAATTTAAATCAGCTACATATACAACAGCGGTGATGTTATCAAGAACAAGCAGGGTTTGCTTGTGAGAATTTTCCATCCTGTCAATAGAATTTTTTACTATATCCACAGTATTATTCAGGTTTATTGCCATCTCACCAAGCTCATCTTTCCTGGCCACTGGCAGCCGCTCCGAGAAATCCAGGGAAGATACCCGCTGCAGGTACTGGCCAAAATCACCAAGGGGCCTTAGGATAGATTTATCTAAAGTATACATAACCAAAAACGCAGCTAAAATAACACCGGCAATATAATGTAGCATCATAGTAATTTGCCTGTTACTAATAGCGGAGAGTATCTCACTGCGGTCAGAAACCATTTTAAAATAAGCAATCATTTCATCATTGTAATCAAAAAGCGGAAAGATGGTTATCGCACTCTGCCTGTTATCTGTGATAATTACTAAATCATCACTTTCTATAACCTCTTGTATATTTTCTTTGATTATATAAGGATCGAAATCAAGAGTGGCAGCCAGAAACTGATCGCTATTCTTAAGATCATAGATAAAGAACTCTGAGCCATAATTATTTTTGAGCTCCATTAAAAAATCCTGATCCAGCCTGGCGCCCATTTCAACTGTGCCCACATGCTCTCCCTGGTATGATAATGGCATAATTACCCGGGCACCAAATCCTCCCAAACCTGTTTCAAAACTGCGGACAACTTTTTTTGACTCATTTGCTTGCCTGACACCAGGACGAGAGCTGAGTAAACTATCACCATATATTGCCGGTTCATGCAATCTTAAAAAAGAGGTGGAGTCGGGAAGATGAAAATGGAACTGGGCAACCTGATCCTGGATGCTTTTATATTGCGGTAACAACATAGCCTGCAAGCTTTCCCTGTCTCTTTTAGCAAAGGTTTCCAGGATTATTTCATCACCGGCAATAAGTTTAGCTCCAAGCCAGGCCACGTGAAAGCGTTCATCTATTTCTGATTTGATACCTGATAGGCGTAACTCAATATTTTCAATTTCTGCTTTTTCCATGGCCAACATGTCTTGACGATAATGATGCCCCAAATATAATGCAAATACAACCATTAACACCAGGCTGGAGTATATAGCCAATCGCACTTTTAAAGACATTGGGCATCTGCCTCCAGGTTGCCACTTTTTTAAAGTCTTGCTTAAGCAGCTTAATTACTAATAATGTAAGTAAATCTTGAAGCTAGAGCTTTTGGAGGTGCATTGAAGGCACTGGCAAACTTGAAAGTATTTATAAGATGAGGGTTATCATCTCAACATCATATAGTAGCAGCTGACTAATCTTAGCATGCAATCCTTTGCCTTAGCCCTTTTAGCTTTGCGTCTCCATCTTTCGCAAGCCTTACCTTTACAATTTAGATTAGGATCATTATAACAACCAATTTCTTAGCTAAAAATATCTTTATCAATAAAAAGCTCAACTATTTCAACCATTAGGCTTTCCAGATCACTGTTTTCTACTCCGATTAGCTGAAGAGCATCGCTGGACAGCGGATATTGTAGACCATCTATGCCAAGACCCATGCCCATTTGCAAAGTCACAGCATCTGAAACATGCACCAGGGAGGTTAAGGCAGGATTGTTTTTAACCTTGGTGGGATTATGATCTAAAGCTATAGCTTCAACCAAATCTCCCGGCAGGTTCCATTTTTCGGCAACCTTTCCCTATACTTCAGAGTGATTAAAACCAAGAATAGCAACTTCGGCTTGATCAAAGGTTACCCGACCTTTATTTGCAGTATCTATAACATCCTGGTAAGCCTCGTTCACATAACTGTTTAAGATCAGCTTGCCAATATCGTGAAGCAGTGTGGCGGTATAGGCCAGCTCCACCGAACGATATTTAACTTTTTTAGCTAAAAGCCGGGTAAAAACTGCGGCACATTGTGAATGTACCCACAACTGACCCTGTCCCATAGAATAGCCTTCTAATTCTTTTTTTAGAATTTTACTTACCGATGCAGCGAGAACTATACTGCGCACAGCATTGAAACCAATATGAATAATAGCATCTGTCACCGTTGCTATTCTACGCGAATAACCGTAATAAATTGAATTTGCCATGCGGAGAACCTGTGCGGTCATATTCTGATCCTGGCTAAGCACTTCATTAATGTCGAATGCAGTTGAATCAGGGTCTTCTGTCAATTCCATTACTCTAATCACAACCTATAGTAAGGAAGGAAGTTCATCTACCTTTTCAACTATATTATCCAGGGATAGTTTACTCATTATTGGTCCTCCTCCAGGCCAACTTGTTAATAAAAAAACAGAACCATTACTGTTAATAATATCAATTTTCTGCCACTAAAGTCAATGGCACGTTCCACCTTTTTATTTATTCCAGGTGGCAACATACTGCAAGCCTGATATTTCAGGGTCCGCAAAGCTTTTTACCCAGCGGCCAGGCAAACCTCGCTCTCGGGCTACAAGATCGAAATGGCACATCGCTATACCCATATCAATCTCTTGCACTTTAATGTTACTCAAGTACCGGTTAATCATTTTGTGTTCTTTTAAAAATAGATGAAAGCGTCCCTCCGTATCTTTAATTATCCTCCAGGGTTGGCGGTTTGATGCTGATGGACCCATCCGTACTGCTTCCAGGGAAGCGGTATATGGTCCGGCTGCTTTTTCAGTGAGCGGAGTTTTTCCGTCTGCTTCAAAAAAAGCTTCAACCAGGGCTGTCTTTTTTTGAACCGGATTTAAACTGGGCTAATCTTTGTTCTAAAGGGGTCTCTGTAGCAGCATAACCGACCGGAGTAATAGCAGGAAGAATCTCTTCTTCATCAGCAAGATCCATTTTAGAAGCAAATGCCGCCCTTTTAAAAGTTCCTCCAAGCCAGCAGGTCTCTAAACCCAGTTTAGTCGCCTTTAGGATTATACTTTCCATGCAAAAACCAAGATCTATGAGAGCTGTTTCCTGATCTTTCACCGCGCTTAAAAAATAGAGCTAAGCTCCCTTGATAAAACCAAAAGTACCAAGTTCCTTCTGTTCATCCCTGCTGAGCGACTTTGGATTAAGCATTTTAAAGCGAGGTTTTGTGCCAAAAAGCCCTTCAGCACCACTTAGCATAAAGCGTTCCAATTCTTCTCGGTTAAAATCATCAACCGCAATATTACTGTAACGTCGGACTGAAATGCGATTTTGGATAGCATCCATTGTATTCATGCCTGGTTTTATGATTTTTTCGGACAGCAATTTAAATCACCCTTTAATTATATTAAACACAAAAGAAATTGCCCCGCACCTAACAGTTTATAGACTAAAGTACCATCATTAACCATTTCTCTGCAAACAATTATTTGCCAAACCTGAGTAACCTGATTCATTTAAATGATAAAGGATCCAGCGTAATTCTAACAGGCACAAATTCCCTTTTTCTGAACTGGATCTTCCTGCAGATAGATAAAGCGCCAATATGATTTCAAACAGATATTAATTACTCAGTCTTTGTCAACTGGTTATGCTAAAACCTGCTTAGGAAAGCTGATAAACCATGAACTACAAGTGTGGTAATAATCGGTTAAAGAGGCTTGCAGTTTTTTTGCCGGCTTGGGAAACAGGTGCCTGCTAAAGCTAATAATATGCTTATTAAATGAACAACCCAAATGATGAACTTAAGGATATGCAACCACCCTTGAGCATAAAAGTTCAACAAGGGCAATAAATATAAGCCAGGGCATACCATTAAAAAAATTTAAATTTAGCCTCACTTTAGTTTTAAAGCCAGGGTATATTATCAAGGTCGGCATTACCACCAGAAATTATTAAACCAATTTTTTTACCTTTAAAATGTCTCCTTTTTTTGATCACTGCAGCCAATACGACAGCTGAAGAAGGTTCGACAATTATTTTCATCCTCTCCCAGATCAAGCGCATAGCATGAATTATAGACTTTTCATCTACTGTAATAATTTCCTTAACATGTTTTTGAATGATTGGAAAAGTAATTTCACCAAGAGAGGTTCGTAAGCCATCGGCAATAGTCTGAGGATCGATCATGGGAATTATACATCCCGCTTGAAGGGATCTAAAAGCATCGTTGGCGCCTTCCGGTTCCGCTCCAAAAACTTGAGCAGAAGGTTGAAAAGCAGAAACACTCAAGGCTGTACCGCTCAACAAACCACCTCCGCCCACCGGCGCAATAACAGCATCAAGACCGGAAACTTGTTCTATCAGCTCCATTGCAGCGGTAGCCTGGCCGGCAATTACTTGTTGATCATTATACGGATGAATGAATACAGCCCCGGTTTGTTCTACTATCTCTGCCAGGGCCATCTCCCGGGCTGCCTGGGTTGATTCAACATAAGTAATCTGAGCCCCGTAACCGGCAACTGCTGCCTTTTTAACCGGAGGAGCATTTTCCGGCATAACCACCAGGGCTTTAATACCACGGCATCGCGCAGCGTAAGCCAGGGCAGCAGCATGGTTGCCTGACGAATGGGTTGTTACATAGCGATCGGATTTTTTGTTAGTTGAAAAAGCATGATCATTCAAACTAAAAACAGCATTTACAGCACCCCGGGCTTTAAAAGCACCTACTTTTTGTAGATTTTCAGATTTAAAATAAAGCGCCGCTTCACAAAGCTGGTTAACCATAGTGGAACAAAAAACTGGAGTGCGGTGAATATAAGGTTTAATTCTACTAGCAGTTTCCCTTAACGTTTCAATGGTTATAGTTGAGTTCATTTGAAATCCCCCCCATATAGACTGGTTATGTATTTAGTCACTAAGACTGTTTAAAAAGTTTCTTACCCCGCCATTGAGTTAAGCTTTATAAGCCTTAAAACCGCCCTGATGGCATAACTTCTTATTCAGCAAGAGCAAGTAAGAGCAAGGATAGAAATAATTATAGATTCAAGCTTATTGGGTTATATTCTGCTTGAACTATTTTGATTCCTTTTTAAAAATGCTCTAGCAAGCAATTGTCACCTGTAATTTGTATTTAGTGGAAGGTAATAATTAAACCTTATCGAATTAATTGAAATGAAGGGAGAGATGCTAATGAAAATTCTAGTATGCACTGACGGTTCTGAGTATAGCAAAAAAAATATCCAGTTTGCTTCTAACATGGTCGGAACTTGTACAATCAATGAAATAACTATAATTCACGTTCATGAAAGCTCTTCAATTGTGCCTGATTATTGGCATGGTAAATATCTCTTTACTGAAAAAGAAGAAAAGCAGTTAAAAGATATTGATAGAAGAGTCCAGGAAGAAAGGAAGAAATACTTTGCTACTGCCGTAAAAGAGTTCGAAAAGCATGATATAACTGTTAATACAATTTATAAAGTAGGCCATCCCGCTGAAATGATCAGTAAGGTGGCAAATGAAGGCAGTTATGATTTGATCGTTATCGGTCGAAGAGGGATGGGCGGAATGAAAAAACTGTTTATGGGCAGTGTAAGCGCTGCAGTTTTGCAGCTTGCTAATACCAATGTGCTAATTGTTAAATAAAAGCAAACTAGACATTTTTACTACATTCAAAAAAGGCCGGGTTAAATTTGTTCAAAAGTATTCTTGAAAAACAAGAATGGCATTTTGCCCTGCTCGCTTTACTGGTTGTATCAGCAAATGCAATCATGGTTATATATCCCATGTCTTTTGAGGGTGTACTCTGGGGTTTGAGTACTGCTTCATGGTTCTGGATAGGAGTACTTACAGCCATCCTTCACCAGGTATATGTTATGCTAATCTGGCGGATTCAACTGGAAACCCGATGGCTTACAATTAATTTACCTCGCCTTGGTTTTACTGCTTACCTTATCGATTATACCTGGATGCTGGCAGCCCGGACAGGTGCCATTGTTCTTGTAGCTATAGCTAACCAGGATAATATCTACATTCCTGATTTTTTTAAATGGACAGGTAGCATCATCCTTGCTGTGGTTTTTTTGGGGCTAATTTATTCTATAGCCAGTTCTTCAAACTATAAAGACCTGGTTGGTGTTACTTTTTTTGAAGTAAACGATCATGGTAGTTACAAAGCCGAGAAACAAGTTTATTCTCTCGTTCCTGTAACTTTCTACTTCCTGGGCTCCCTGGGCTTTTACGTTCCCGGCATCCTCTTTTCTTCCCCTGCTTCATTGTTATTGGCCTTTTTTAACCACTTATATATTTGTATTCACTACTACTGTACCGAAGTCCCAAGCTTAAAACGTATCTATAACTAAAAAAATGCAGAAAACAGGGTGCACTGCCTATAATAATCATTTATAATTCTTTACCCTGATCATTTTGGATTAAACCTAGTTATTCAAGGCAAGTCTGACTTGAAACGCGGTTTTTTATCAAAAGTGTGAGTGGCATAAATATTACGAATGGTTCCGGTTAAGCCGCGCATAACCAGGGAATGAGTT
>PWMM01000046.1 GCA_003558195.1 Syntrophomonadaceae bacterium | reverse complement strand
GGTATCACCCACTGGCAGCATCCCGGCTGGTTTGCTTACTTTCCGGCCAACAACAGCCCTGCATCGGTCCTGGCTGAATTATTAACCGCCGGGATTGGAGCACATTGCATGGTCTGGCAAACCTCCCCGGCCGCAACCGAGCTTGAAGAAATAGTGATGCGCTGGTTAGCCCAGATGATCGGTTTGCCCGCTTCTATGAGCGGGGTAATTCAGGATACTGCTTCTACCGCTACCCTGTGCGCCCTTTTAACGGCCCGGGAAAAAGCAACCGGTTATCAAGCCAACCGGACAGGATTGCGGCGGCCGCTTTGTGTTTACACCTCCGAAGAAGGCCATTCCAGCATCGATAAAGATGTTAAAATCGCGGGATACGGCACCGATTACCTGCGCCACATTCCAACCGACCGTAATTTTGCCATGATCCCGTCAGAGCTGGAAAAAGCGATTCAAAAAGACCGGGCACAGGGGTTGGAACCAGCCTGTGTAATCGGCACTATCGGAACCACCTCATCAGCGGCCGTGGATCCCTTAAGTGAGATTGCTTCTATCTGCCGCCGTTACGGACTCTGGTTTCATGTCGATGCTGCCTACAGGGGGACGGCTGCTCTACTGGAAGAGAAAAGAGATTTGCTGGCCGGTGCTGAGGATTATGACTCTTTCGTTTTTAACCCCCACAAGTGGATGCTCACCAATTTTGACTGCTCTGCCTATTTTGTTAAAGATGAAGAGGCCCTGGTCAAAACGTTTGAGATTCACCCCGAATACTTAAAAACCGGCCTTGATGCAGAAGTTAAAAATTACCGGGATTGGGGGATTCAATTAGGCAGGCGTTTTCGGGCTTTAAAGCTGTGGTTTGTCATTCGTAATTATGGAGTTGAAGGACTAAAGAATATCATCCGGGAACACCTGCGCCTGGCCGGCCTCTTCAAAAAAATGGTGGAAGAAGATGAGCGGTTTGAGGTGATGGCCCCGGTCCGCTTCAGCCTGGTCTGCTTCCGCTATAAAAAGCCGGGGGCCTCAGAGCAGGAACTGGCCCGGTTGAATGCTCTGCTGATGGAAAAAATTAACCAGAGCGGCCAGGTCTACTTAACCCATACTGTGCTGAAAGGAAACTTTGCAATAAGAATGGCCATTGGACAGCGGACTACAACAGAAAAGCATGTGCGCCAGGCCTGGAACCTGATATCTAAAAGCGTTTCCGAGCTGTAATTTTTAAATGATATAATCTGAATATATAAACTTCGCTTTTATGCTGGCGGGATAGCCGGAATATGTTATAATAGGTTTAACCGACCGACCGGTCAACCGGTTTGGAACCGCTTTGGCCGGCTGGGCTTGGAAATCTAAAAAAGGGACACCGAATAAGCCTGATTGTATTTAATAGCTAATCATGCCTGTCGGCTGATCTTTTAGGAGATAGATAACATGAACCTGGCCAAAATGGCTGTTAAACGGCCGGTTGCTACCGGTGCTATTCTGGTATTAATTATCGTAATTGGATTGGTTAGCCTCAGCCAGAGCCCCCTCGATCTTTTACCTGACATCGAGGCTCCCGTTCTGGCTGTCATCACAGCACTACCCGGCAGTTCTCCCCAGGAATCCCTGGACCTGGTGACCCGCCCTGTCGAAGAAAGTGTTTCTACTGTAGGTGGCGTAACCGGTATTAATTCTATTTCCCAGGAGAATACATCCCTGGTGATAGTGCTTTTTGACTGGGGTGCTGATGTAAAAAGTCTGCGTGAGGATATCAGGACGCGCATTGATCTGGTTAACCTGCCAGATGATGCCAGCCGTCCCATGATCCTTGAATTTGATCCCACCCTGATGCCCATTATGCAGGTTTCAGCCAGCGGAGCTGATGATCCTGCTCAACTGACTGCCTGGCTTCAAGAAACAGCCTCTCCCAGGCTGGAATCTATCCGGGGCGTGGCTGAAGTACAGATCCAGGGCGGGGTGGAAGAAGATATTTTTGTCCGGGCTGATCCAGGCAAGATGGCCGAGTATGAAATATCCTTTGGTCAGATTGCCAGTGTATTAAGAACAAGCCTGATGGATCTACCCGCCGGGATTGTCGATCTGGAAGACCGCCAGGTTCGGCTTCGCTTCCTGGGGCGTTATGCAGAGCCGGAATTGCTTTCCGATTTGATTGTAGGTTTTAATATAGATCAAGAAGAACTGGATCGGTTAATTGGTGAGGAAATAGATCTCGACTTAAACCGCCTGATCGAGTCTCAAGATTTTGGTTTTTCGGGTATTGGTCCCGGTGGCCTGGACAATTTGCCGGTAAGGGAGTTTTACTGGGACGATATTTTTGACTTCAACTCCGCTGTAATTGTTGGAGAAAGCATCATACTGCCTATAACGGAGCGGGTTGCCGGCAGAGAGGATCTGGATCTTGAAAGAAGCATGCGCCTCTTTACAGTCAATCCCGAGATAACGCTTCAGGCTGAAAGCAGGTACTTAGACCTTTCGTTATCTTCCCTTGGCCGCATGCCTGTCTCTGTTGATGAAGTTCCCGGTACAGAAAATAGAACCTTACCGGTCAAACTGGACCAGTTATGGCTTATTGAATATGCCTACTGGGATCAAGAACAAGTCATTGTTCCCTTAGATCCTCAGGCATTACAGGAAGAAAACGTGTCTTCTGCGGGCCTGGCCAGGCTGGCTGAGCGCCATCCTTTAATAACACAGGCAGAACCAGGCTATATTTTAATTAGTTTCCATCAGAACTGGCCTGAAATACGCGAAAACCCGCTAATATCCATACCGGACCTGCAGGGTTTATTCTCTGATTTGGAAAGTGGAGCCAGGCAGGGTTTAAATCAAGCTTCAGGCGGCCTGGAAGATTTAATGATTGAACTCAGTACTACGATGCTTGGTGCTAATACCGGGGGATTTGGTACCGGAGGCAACCCTTTTGCCGGTGTAGACCTGGGAGATGATATTCCCATCGATCCGGTTACCCTGGGCATGATTGCGGAAGTTGAGAAAACACAGTATGAAGCCACTTCCTTTGCTCGTTATAACATGCAGCCTAGCATCGGTCTTTCGATTCAAAAAGAAGGAGACGCCAATACAGTAACTGTCGGCCGCCAGGTCAGGGCGGTATTAGATGAACTATCGCAAGAGAGCATTGGCAGTTTTTCTCAGATCAGCTTTAACACCATTTTTGACCAGGCTGAAGAAATCGAATTTGCCCTGGCTGATTTAGCCCGTTCACTGCTTGGCGGAGCGGCCCTGGCAATTTTAATGTTGCTTTTGTTTTTAAAAAACTGGCGAACCACCATGTTCATAGGCTTAAGCATACCTTCAGCAATTATTGCAACTTTTACCCTGCTTTACTTTACTGACATAACCATCAACTTGATGACTTTAGGTGGTCTGGCCCTGGCAGCCGGAATGCTGGTAGATAATGCCATTGTGGTAAGTGAAAACATATTCAGGCAGTATCAAATGGGTGAAAGTCCAGCTGATGCAGCTATTAAGGGGGCCCGGGAGGTTGCCGGTGCCATAACGGCTTCTACCCTGACCACAATCAGCGTTTTCTTCCCGGTAGTATTTCTCTCCGGCCTTGCAGGCCAGTTGTTCTGGGAATTTGCCCTTACTGTTGGTTGCGCTATCCTGGCTTCTTTATTTATGGCCTTAACGGTGATCCCTCTCCTGGCATCACGCACCTTACAAAACAGGGCAAACAGTGATTCAAACCGATCCGACCTGCCCAGGCTTCCATCTTACCGT
>PWMM01000073.1 GCA_003558195.1 Syntrophomonadaceae bacterium | reverse complement strand
TGAAAATAAAAAAGCAGGGCTGATGTAAGCTCCCTGCCGGCAATTTAAAATGTTTAAAAGTATTTATACGAGTACCAAAACAATTGTGAAAAGCATAAAGCCTATCGCCAGGTAAGTTGTTACCTTACTCAACATTTCATCGAGCCCTTTCTTTTTACCGACGAGAGATTGTGCTCCACCGGCAATAGCACCGAGACCCGCGCTGCGGCCTGACTGTAAAAGAACTGTTGCAATAAGAGCGACACATAAAACCAGATAAACAATATTAACTACGGTCCCGATCATATTAAAACCTCCACCATCTATAACAGTTGGCTAAACAAGCATCATTTTAACATATAAATATAGCTTTGACAAATTTATTTTAACGATTTAAAAAAATAACAAGCTGAACGACCCAGATCCTCTTCTATTCTTAGAAGCTGATTATATTTTTCCACCCGGTCAACCCGGGAAGGGGCACCGGTTTTGATCAGGCCGGCATTGGTCCCCACAGCCAGGTCGGAAATAAAGCTATCGGCCGTTTCTCCAGAACGATGCGATACCATGCAGCTATAGCCCGAACGCCAGGCCAAATTCATCGTTTCCAGCGTTTCAGTTAGAGTACCGATCTGGTTTAATTTGATTAAAATGGAGTTGGCAGTATCGGTTTCAATTCCCTTTTGCAAACGTTCAGGGTTTGTAACAAAAATATCATCCCCAATAAGCATAACCTGATTGCCAAGAGATTTAGTTAGTTCCTTCCATCCATCCCAGTCATCCTCGTCTAATCCATCTTCAATGCTGATTATTGGAAAACGCGAAACCAGATCACTATAATAGGAAACCAGTTCTTTGGCTGTGTATGCATTACCTTCAAGATAATAGGAATCATTTCGGTAAAATTCACTGGCAGCGGCATCTAAAGCCAGAAAAACCTCTTCTCCCGGCTTATAGCCGGCTGCAGATACTGCTTCAATAATTACTTCCAACGCAGCCTCGCTTGAGTCCAGGTTTGGCGCAAAGCCCCCCTCGTCACCGACACTGGTATTTAACCCACGGGACCTTAAAATATTTTTAAGTTGATGAAATACTTCCGTACCCATTCTTAACGCCTCTGAAAAGGTTTCAGCGCCAAGAGGTACGATCATAAATTCCTGGATATCCATGTTGTTATCAGCGTGTTCCCCACCATTTATTATATTCATGAAAGGGACTGGCAACATACATGCCCCTAAGCCGCCGATATAGCGATAAAGAGGCAGATCAAGCATGGTTGCTGCTGCCCGGGCTACAGCCAGGGACACACCAAGGATAGCATTGGCCCCTAGATGGGACTTATTGGAACTGCCATCCAAATCGAGCATAAGCAAGTCCAACCCTTTTTGATCCAGAGAGCTTTGTTCACAGAGCTCGGGAGCCAGGATTTCATTGACATGACGTACCGCATTTAAAACACCTCTCCCCATATAGCGCTTATCATCTCCGTCGCGTAACTCAACTGCTTCAAAGGCACCGGTCGAAGCACCAGAAGGCACTGCCGCCCGGCCAAGCCAGCCCCCTCTCAATAATACATCAACTTCAAGAGCTGGATTGCCTCGCGAATCTAAAATTTCCCTGGCTTTAATCTGCTGAATTCGTTCCTCCACGATAATCCCTCCTCACCTTTATTTAATCACCCTGAAAGCATTATTTTGCCCGTCATCTCCGGTGGTACAGGTAAACCGGCGATAAAAAGAATCGTTGGAGCCACATCGGCTAAAATTCCATTTTCATGCAGGGTATATTTCTTCTGGTTTAAAAGAATTAAAGGGACCGGGTTAGCACTATGCGCCGTTACGATATTCCCTTCCAGGTTCTTCATTTCTTCAGCATTACCGTGGTCCCCAACTATAATAATATGCCATCCCCCGGGTATAGCAGCATCAGCAATAAGCCCCAGGGCAGTATCAACTGCTTCCACCGCTTTAATGGCCGCCTCCATATCACCGGTATGACCGACCATATCCATGTTAGCAAAGTTTGAAACTATCAGCGGATGTTGATTGTCTTTGATAGTTTTTATTATATTATCAGCTACCTGTGGGGCACTCATCTCCGGCTGCAAATCATATGTCGCTACCTGGGGAGAAGGAATCATGATCCGGTCTTCACCGGGAAAAGGTTTTTCCCTGCCGCCATTAAAGAAAAAGGTAACATGTCCATACTTTTCTGTTTCTGCAATTCTCATCTGAGGCAAACCATGGTTGGAATATATTTCACCCAAAGTGGCTTTGAGGTCATCAAAATTAAAAGCTACCGGCAGGGGAAGCTCTCGATCATATTCGGTCATTGTAGCAAGGTGCGGATAAGGTGGATTTAACCCTCGATCAAAGTGATTAAAATCTTTTTCAACCAGGGCCCTGGTAATCTGTCTAACCCGATCTGGCCTGAAATTAAAACAAATAACACTGTCCTGAGAACTGATCCTGGTTAAAGGCATACCGGCACCATCGACTATTACGGTAGGTTGAACAAACTCATCTCCCTCACCTCGGTCATAAGCCTCTTTTAAGGCTTGAAGAGGATCACCAGCCTTTAGGCCTTTTCCTGCAGTATAAGCCCTGTAAGCCTTTTCTGTTCTGTCCCAGCGTCGATCACGGTCCATGGCATAGTATCGACCGCATATTGAAGCAAGGTGGCAATTGTGATGCTTTTTCTCATATTCAACCAGTTTCTCTAAAAAGGGACCGGCTCCAAAAGGAATTGTGTCTCGGCCATCAAGAACAGCATGAATATATACCTCTTTAACATCCTGGTGCCAAGCCATATCCAGCAGGGCCATCAGGTGATCTATATGGCTGTGCACTCCACCGTCTGACACGAGGCCTAACAAGTGTAAAGCGCTATCATTTTGCCTTGTTATTTCCATAGCTTCAATTAGTACCGGATTTTTGTAAAAATCACCTGACTCGATGCATTTCCCAATCCTGGTCAATTCCTGATAAACAATCCGGCCAGCACCAAGATTTAAATGACCTACCTCTGAATTTCCCATCTGGCCATCAGGTAGCCCTACCGCCTCACCAGCAGCTCCAATCAAGGCCCAGGAATAATTGTCAAAAAAAAGATCAAGGTTAGGGGTTTTGGCAAGTTTAATTGCATTTCCATCTCTGACGGTGCTATAACCCCAGCCGTCAAGAATTATCAATAAAACTTTGTTCAACTTGGAACCGCCTTTCGGGCTGCATGTACAAGTTTGCTGAAAGAATCCGCCTTCAGACTCGCTCCACCAACCAGGGCGCCCTGAATAGCACTTTGCCCTACATATGAGCCAATATTCTCTTCATTTACACTACCACCATACTGAATACGGGTTTTTAGAACTGTTTCTGAGCCAATAATATTTTGCAGGGTTTTATTTATAAATAGACAGGCAGCTTGAGCATCTGTTGGTGAAGCCGCCTTTCCAGTCCCAATCGCCCAAACTGGTTCATAGGCAATTACCAGGTTTCCTATTTTTTCAGCTGCTATTCCTTTCAGGGCAGATATCAGCTGCTTCTCAATAACATCGCTTGTAGCCTCTAATTGCCTTTCCGCTTCAGTTTCTCCCACACATAGAATTGGATTAAGGCCGCAATCAAGAGCTGCTTTTACTTTAGAACTGATCATGTTATTATCTTCTCCCAAAATATGCCTTCGCTCGGAATGACCAACAAGAACATATTCAACTCCAAGGTCACAAAGCATAGCTCCAGATATTTCACCCGTGAAAGCACCTTCTTGTTCCCAGTGTAAAT
>PWMM01000238.1 GCA_003558195.1 Syntrophomonadaceae bacterium | reverse complement strand
GTTATGAACTGGTTACACCTACAGGAGCAGCTTTGGTAACGGTGTTGGCTGAATCATTTGCCCCTATCCCCGACTTTTGCCTGTCAGCAGTTGGTTATGGTGCAGGCAGTACAGATCCTGGCTATGCTAATTATTTGAGAGCTCTGATTGGCTATAATGCTCCTCTTGATAATACCTGTGAAGAAAAGATGGCAGTTATCGAAACCAATATAGATGACCTTAATCCTGAAATATATGGCTATTTAATGGAAAAGCTTTTCAATGCGGGTGCTTTTGATGTTTATTATACTCCAGTTCAGATGAAAAAAAATCGGCCAGGTGTACATTTAACGATCCTATCTCCCCCTGAAAAAATTAAAACCCTTCAAGATTTAGTTTTTTTAGAAACATCATCTTTTGGGTGTCGGTTAACTATGGCTCAAAAAATTAAACTGACCAGGAAATATGAAACAATCAATACTGAGTGGGGAAAGATTAAGATTAAATACATCCCTGATCCAGGTGGAGGGAAACCCGTTCATTACGCTCCTGAGTACGAGGATTGCCGGACTGTTGCTGCCCAATCAGGTTTACCTTTGAAAGAAGTATACCGGCTAGTGGAGCAACTATTTAGAAATCGCTTCATCTCCTCTGGATAGCTAGAGCAGGGATCTTTCTAATTTGATCAAGCACTATAAGTGACAGAAAACTTGCAATTAATAAAAAGAGCTGGTTTATTAAGTGTGAATATTGTTGACATATATAAATTAATGTAATATAACTAAATAAAAGGAGGAGTTTGAAATGGAAGAAAACTCTTTATTAGATTCTATCCAAAAACTGAAAGCGGCTTTTCTGCAGGCCGATACTCTTGAAAATGTACTAGATAGAGGTGTGAAAACTACTGCTGAGATCACCGGTGCAGCAGTTTTCATATTGGATTATAATGGCAAACTTTTAGCTGGTTATAAAGGGCAAATAGAGTTAGGTGCTCATTTGCTGCTTTTGAATCAGGATCAAACTGCAGCCGGGGATCCCGGTTTAGAGGAAATGATAAAAACAGAACACCTGCTCTTAAATGTATCTTATCCTGGAAGTGCTCAAGAGACAAAAGTTGAGCAAACTGCAATCAAGGAAAACACTGTTCTTTATACAGTAATTCCAATAAAACTAAATAATAATCCTTTTGGAGCTTTGCTGATTTATCATCCGGGCAAACAGTTTACTGATAATGATTTAATCGTGGCCGAAATTTCTTCTGCCCTGGTTGGATTAATCTTGCTTCAGGATAGTGCAGATCAGGAAGAAGAAGATCTTAGAAACAAAGAACTGGCATCAGGAGCTTTCGACAGCCTGTCGTATTCTGAAGTAGAAGCAATCAGGGAAATACTTAAAAGCATTGATAGTTACAGCAATGAAAGTATAGTTGTTGCCAGTAAAATTGCAGACAGCCTGGGTATAACGAGATCAGTTATTGTAAATGCATTACGCAAATTTGAAAGCGCCGGTATTATTGAATCTAGATCCCTGGGAATGAAAGGGACATTGATTCGAGTAAAAAATGAGCATGCTTTAGAGCTTGTAGCCGATCGCTCTCAAAATATGGATACATTGCGTTAGAAATATTTCTGATTTCAATTAGAGTCAAGATCTTTTTATTGGCAAAGTTAAAGCGGCTACATTTATAAACCCCCTGATAACCAGGAGACGGTTATTTTATGGGGTTTTATTTTGTTTTGGTTCATAATGAAAAGGGGCTGTGATAAAAAAAGTTTTGACTTCAACCGGCTGATTTTCAAATAGCCTATTCATAAAGATATTAGTTTTATAAAACCAAAAATAATGCTTGACAGCAATCAATCCTGTTGCTAAGATTTAGCCTATTGACTAATGTTGAAAGTGCTGTTGCTATTACATTATTGGAGGATTGGAAATGCCATTTATACCAATTATTTTAACCTATTTAGCAATTTTTGTAGCAAAAATTGCCCATGTTAGCCTTGGAACGATACGGATAATATTTTTAACCAGGGGTAACAGCGTTCAGGCTGCAATTATTGGGTTTTTTGAAGTAATTATTTATTTAATTGCCCTTGGTATGGTTTTAACAAACCTGGATCAATGGACTAATGTAGTAGTATACGGATTAGGTTTTGCAGCAGGAAACCTTGTTGGAAGTAAAATTGAAGAAAAGATTGCTTTTGGTTATGTTCATGTTCATATTGTAACGCTACAAAATTGTGGCACCCTGGAACAGTCTCTGCGTGATCAGGGCTACGGGGTTACCACGATGCCCTGTTACGGAAGAGAGGGTGCGCATAGTAGTATACAGGTATTGCTAAAGCGCAAAGAACTACCATCTTTTTTAAAGATAGTTGATAAATGTGATCCCAAGGCAGTGATATCAATTTTCGATACCCGAAAAATAATGGGCGGTTACTTTTCTCGGAATAAAGCCAAGTAATCTGTTTTACATTGAGCGCAAACGTTTGATTCTTTCTTCGCTGGGAGGATGTGTTGAAAAAAGAGCGCTCTGCCGATTGGATGATCTGGCTCCAAGGGCAGGATTAACAATGTAAAGTCCTTCCAGGGCTTTATTATCAAGGGGACTGTTTTTAACCTGGGCATTGGTTATTTTTTCCAGGGCACTCGCCAACCCTTCAGGGTAACCGGTAAAATTGGCAGCGGTAGCGTCGGCTAAGTATTCACGCTGCCTGGATATGGCAAATTTAAGCAGCTGGGCAAATATTGGTGCCAGTATAGCTACTACCAGTAAAACTAAGAGCATGATAATCTGGCCCTGCCCTCCTTTGCGGCTGCTTCTCCTGCCCATCCCACCAAAAAAAATCATTCTGCGGGCAATGATGCTGACAAATACAATTGTTCCAGCTAATACTATAGCCACAGTCGCCAGTAATACATCATAATTGTTTATGTGAGCCATTTCATGAGCGATTACTCCTTCTAACTCTTGCCGATCCAGGCGATCCATCAGCCCCCTGGTTACAGCTATTACTGCATTATCCGGATTGCGGCCGGCTGCAAAAGCATTTGGCACGTCTGTATCGATAAGATAAACTTTGGGCATTGGTTTCCCGGCTGCGATACTTAAAGCTTCCACGGTGTTGTAAAGGTAAGGCTGATCTTTTTTGTGAACCTCTCTAGCTCCGGCCATCTTTGTAACTACACTTTGACCACTGAAATAGCTTATTAAAAAAAGGATGATGAAAATTATACCTGCTAAAATAATACCGACGATTGGATCTCCAATATAAATACCAATAAAATAACCAATTGCTACAAAAAGTAAAGAGTAAAGAAAAAATAGAAAAAAGGTCTTCCTTTTATTAGATGCTATACGTCCATAAATTGGATCCATTATCTTTTATTATCCCCTTTCATATCAATTACAGGTGTCCTGCGCGCCTGCTCTGACTCAATTGCAAAATATTCACGTGCTCTAAATTTAAACAAACCGGCAATAAGATTGGTTGGAAATCTTTGAATCATTGTATTCAAGGCCATAACTGTCCGGTTATAGCGCTGCCTGGCATAAGCAATTTTATTTTCTATTCCAGCCAGTTCTTCCTGCAGCATCATAAAGTTCTGGTTCGCTTTTAAGTCAGGGTAACTCTCTGCCACGGCAAAAAGACTTTTTATTGCTCTTTCGGCGGTTTGATCAGCCCCGGCATTTTCTTTGATACTGGAAGCGTTAAGCCATTCTGTTCTGGCCCTGGTTACTGCTTCAAGGACTTCCCGCTCATGTTCCATGTAGCCTTTGACTGTATTAACCAG
>PWMM01000036.1 GCA_003558195.1 Syntrophomonadaceae bacterium | reverse complement strand
TCGATTGTGCCGGATTTTATATTGTTATAATCTTAAACGGGGGAGGGAGTCAAAATGTTTGAATGGGAATGCCCGCATTGTAAAGGCAAGTTTTACAGCTCCTGCCCGGAACGGGATAAAGACACCGTTGAATGCTGCTACTGCCACAAGAAGCTTGACAATCCTTACGCTGATAAACAAGTAGATAAAAATCCATAATTATTTTTCAGGCGTGGGAACTATTTGCCTTTCGAGCTGGTCATCATAGCAGAGAAAAGTGGGGTTCTATAGTTTGAAACAGACTGAATGTAGTTATTCCAGCTTTTAGCCTAATGTGACGGCATGACAAATATGATATAATTGTAATAAGATTTATTCAATACACCTCTTTTTGTTTTTGTTCAAGTCTGTTTTGAACATTAACTCCGCGATGGAGCTGGCAAATTGAGGTTGTTTTTTAAGGTCACTCTGTACAGCTTAGAGGGGGACAGAATCTAGTGGCTGAAAAGAAAATTTCCATGGATTTGAAAACGCAAAACAGGACAGTGAATCATAACAAAAAAGGTATCGGGCTGGGGAGTGTATTAAAAGTTCTTTTTGCCCTGCTGATTATCTTTTTCCTTATTGGTGGTGGCGCAGCGGCAGCAGTGGTAATTCATTATGTTAATGAAACCCCACCGCTGGATCCGACCCGCCTGGCAACGGTGGAAACTTCCTATCTTTATGATGGTGCAGGAAATGAAATTGCTGTGCTTCACGAAGAGCAAAATCGTATTGTCGTCAGCCTTGAAGATGTACCGGCTCATGTTCGCCAGGCTTTTATCGCCATTGAGGATGAACGCTTTTTTGATCACTTTGGCTTTGATGTAACCGGTAGTGCAAGGGCGGCATATGCTAATTTTCAAGCCGGTGAGATAATTCAAGGGGGAAGTACTATTACCCAGCAGCTGGCCCAAAATGCTTTTCTGACTACTGAAAAAACCTACAGGCGTAAAATTCAGGAAATCTGGTTGGCCCTGCAGCTGGAGCGTAACTATAGTAAAGACGAGATTTTAGAGCTCTATTTAAACCGGATTTATTTTGGAAACAGTGCCTACGGTATTGAAGCGGCTGCACAAACTTACTTTAATAAACATGTCGATCAACTAAGCCTGGCAGAAGCAGCCATGCTGGCTGGAGCTGTCCGCTCTCCTAATAACTACAATCCCATTAACGATGAAATGAAGGCGGAAGAGCGAATGCTGACTGTGCTTAACAGCATGAAAAGAATTGGCTACATCTCAGAAGCCGAATTCAGCGAGGCCAAAAATAAAGTTTTCCAATATGCTCCTCCCCGTGATCCCGAGTATCCATATCCACATTTTGTAGACTATGTTGTCCATACTGAGCTTATCAAGATTTTAAGTGATATTCCTTCCATCGGAAACAGGGAGGAAGCCTACAGGGCAATCTATAACGGTGGATTGAGAGTTTACACGACCCTGGATCCCAGAATGCAAAGCCATGTTGAAGAAGTTTTAAGTCGAAAAGAACTGTACCCTACAACAATATATGTTGATATGCCAAGGGTTAAAGAAGCGATAATGCAACTTCCGGCCGGTCAGGACCTGCCCTGGGATCAACTTCAGGAATTTGTAGACGAAGAAAAAGGGGTGCCCCAGCCCCAGGCCGCCATAGTCCTGGCCGATCCTACGACAGGCCGGATCAGGGCGCTTGGTGGTGGGCGTGATTATCAGAAAAAAGTTGATGAAGTGCTTCGCTTCAGTACTTTTCGTCAGCCCGGATCTGCCATAAAGCCGGTTATAACTTATGCACCGGCTTTTGAAGAAGGGGTTTTAGCCGGGGCCGGATCAACGCTTAACGACTCACCTTACACCGGACCTGGCGGTTGGCAGCCAAAAAACTTCGATAATCGTTTTCGAGGCTGGATACCGGCCAGGGACGCGCTTTATTTTTCTTATAACGTGCCGGCAGTTCGTGCTTTTGAAGCTCTTGGCCCGAGGGTGGGAGTACAATATGCTCAAAAAATGGGGATTAATTCTTTCGTTTCAGAGGAAATTGACAACCTGAGTCTCTCCCTGGGAGGCTTCACCAGGGGGGTAACGGCTATAGATATGGCCCAGGCATATGGCGTTTTAGCAAATGATGGCGTGAGAATTAACTTGCATACAGTAGAGAGGATTGAAGATCGGCACGGCGGCATTCTATACGAAAAAAACATTAACCCCGTCCAGGTTTTAAGCCCCCAGAGCACTTTCCTGGTTAATGATATTCTGCAGGATTTTGTCCAAAAATATCTGGGCCGGGCTTTGCAAATAGATCGACCGGTAGCAGCTAAAACCGGAACTACTGAATACTGGAAAGATGTGTATCTGGTTGCCTATACTCCAAACCTAGTTGCTTCTTTCTGGATGGGTTACGATGAACCGAAAATGGGTAGTATTCAACAGGGCTGGCGTTATTCAACAGCTTTTCTACGGGAAGTTTTCTTGGAGGCCTTTCAGGACCTCGAAATCAGGGATTTTAACCGGCCCGATGGTATTGTCAGAATGGAAGTTTGTTCTGTATCAGGGCATAGGATTACTGGAGGATGCCGTGCCGCCGGTACGGTAAGGAGTGATTATTTTATTGAAAGATTTGCCCCTAATGTTCCCTGTGCCATTCATAGCTTGCCTGAACCTGAAGAACCTGAAGAAGACCTTGAGGAAAGAGACTGGTATGATCTAGATCCTGATCGAGAAGAACAAGATCCACAGGAGCCGCCTGCTGATGGTGATCCGGACAGTGACAGTGATGAACCGGATCAGGATGGGCCGCCTGTTGAACCGGATGATGACGACCATGACCAAACAGATGATTCTGCCGGTGATCCAGAAAGTGACCCACCAGGCGACAGCGATTCAGGTGAAGATAATGAGCAAGGCGAAGAGGAGAGGCAAAGAGAATGGTGGCGTCCGTAGCTTATACCTGAATCTCTCTACCTGTCTTTACTTGCCATGAATATTTTTTAAATTAAACGGCACAGCTGCATGATACTTTGCAGCTGTTCTTTTTCTGTTTGGTTAAGCGGTAAAAGCGGCAGGCGAGTTGGCCCTCCGTAATGACCGATTAAATCTAAAGCTTCTTTCAGGCCGGCTACACCGTAGCGGGCTGTAACAGCATCATTAATATCAAGGAGGTTTAACTGTAGCTGCCTGGCTTCTTCGATCTTGCCTTCGTGAAATAAATTATAAAGCTTTACACACTCTTCCGGCATGATGTTGGCCAGGGCCAGTGTCCCTCCACAGGCACCAAGCAGCAGGGCGGGGAGGAGAAACCCGGCTGATCCGGCAGAGACCAAAAAGTCCGGGCCGGTTTTTTCGATAATTTTCCCAATCTGTACAATATTGCCGCTACTGTCTTTAATGCCGATTATTTTAGGGTGCCGGGCCAAACGGGCCACCAGCCCCGCATGCATGTTGATATTGGTGTTTCGAGGCATGTTATACAGGAATATGGGAAGAGAACTATGATCTGCGATATGCAGGAAATATTTTTCCAGCGCTTCATCATTCATGCAACCTTTAAAGTAATTGGGGGTTATTACCAGGACGGCATCCGCTCCACCATCAGCTGCAGCCTGGTTTAACTGGATAGTTTCCCTGGCTGACTCGGTGCCGGTGCCGGCGATCAACTTTTTCCCCCGGGGAATATTTTCCCTGACAAAGGCAAAAAGTTTTGTTTTTTCTTCGTTATCAAGCAAAACCGCTTCACCGTTTGTTCCGGCCATGACCAGCCCGTGCAGTGAAGTTTTGCCCCACCAGTCCAGGTTTTC
>PWMM01000078.1 GCA_003558195.1 Syntrophomonadaceae bacterium | reverse complement strand
TCGCGAAAGCTTAGCCTCTTCATCTTGCCTCGCAACATTTAAAAAACTCATTAGTCTACCCAGCTTCCAACGTCTTGAACCAATAAGTTTTTCCATTGTCTTAGAAATTTTTACAAATGATCGACTCAGCTTATCAAAACTCTTACTCTTATGCATGTAATATTTTTGTTCCATATTTTACAACTCCGTAAATAGTTTTTCAGTTTACCTATAACCATTCTTTCATCACAAATAAAAATTGGTTGAAGAAAAAACAAAATCAACTTTATTTATATGCAATTTATATAAAAGTAATTAATTATGAGCATAATCTAACAAGCGTTGACAAATCTTTTTCAATCTCTCCGGTAATCCCCATCGTTCCGAAATCGCGGTTGATATGATAAATAATAAGGCTAATGGAACAATATGCAAGAATATTCTGTTCAATGAATCTCCGTGCCCTACGCGATAAGCAGATTCTCTGAGGTAAACAAGAAGAAATGCAAAAGGGAAAAAAGTGGTCAGTGGAAACCTTAAGTAAACCATATTTTCTGCTTTTGTAAACACCATCAAAACCGCGGCAATTAAAATAATAAGCACCAAAAAACTACCCCATCCTCCATAACCCAGAAAAATATTATCAATTGTTGCTAAAATGCTATAATATAAAGGTGCAAAATTTCGAAAAGCTAAGGCTATCAACACCAACCACAGACCCAATTCAGTTAAAATAAGGCTATGAGGCAATAGTTTATCTATTTTACGCCAGGCCAGTAGTGGTGCAATTAAAACAGATACTAATCCAAAGCTGAACATTCCGACTACTGACAGCGGCACTAACTGTCCAGAGCCGTAATATTTGATCCAAAGGAAACCATACCAGGTTAAAACAGAAAAACCGAGAACTACAAGCAATAATGTCCTATGCTTCCAAGAAACCTTACTTGATACTAAAAAGGGAAGTAGAGCGATACCAATAAACAAAGGGTTCTCAGGCCTAGCTACAGTCAACACTGGAATCGATATCACTTGCAATACAGTTAAAGCTCGCACAGACGGGTTTGCATTATTTATAAGCAACCAACCACATCCAATTAAGAGCATTATAAATACCGCTGTTAACATATGCCCATTAATATAAAATGCGTTAAAAACAAAACGATTGCTGGTAACAAGCAAAAATGCACCGGCAGCACTTAATAATTTAACGATCCAGGGTTCAATGTTAAATATGCTAAGTCCTTCGTGCGTCAGCCAGGCCATGATGGTCAAAGTCGAGATAGCCAGCAAGGGTGTAATTGACCGGAAATAAAACTCACCAGTGAGATTGGCAGCAGCATGCATCAGTGGAACAGCAAGTAGTCGCGTTAAAAGATGATCTGGTGTAGCATGATTGAGATTATCGGCTTCCAACAAGGAACTTACGATGAGATACCAATATGAATCGACAGTCAAGCACTGCAAGTTAATTTCTCGAAATAATATCACTGCTGATACAAATAATAATACAGAAAGTAGTGCAGGAAATATTTTGATAGAAACGTCTCTACCACGGTTAAAACAATAAAAAAGCAAAGCAAGCGGGAAAAGCAAAGTTATTATAAGAGTAAGTACAGGTGTGCTAGGTAAAGCTGTAACTGCCTGAACGGTTCCTAAAATGATTTGAATTGCTATACCTGTTACAAAACCAAGTGTCGGTAGGATCCACCCTTTAATGCCAGCAAAACGCATCAATGCGGCTCCGCCTACCAAAACTGACAAGATTGCTATCATTTCAACAATCATTTAAGTAACTCCTCTATGATATTGTCATCCAACAATTCTACATCAACCAAGTGCCAAATTTCATCTTGCAATAATGCTATAAAATGTAATGGTTTATCTTTTCCTGTTACAATCGCAACTTCTCCCGGACCCCGATCATCTACTCTGCCAAACATTTCTACTTCATAATAAGCAGTATCAAAATCAGCAAAGCGGGTTTCTGCATCGTAATTTAGCCTTTCTACGTGAGCTACGCGTCCCAATCCGTATAAATAATAAGTAATTAACGGGCATTCTAATGGCATTGTCACAATAGCCCCTGGTGCAATTTGTGAAAGGCCCAAATATGGAGAAAAACGAGCCCTAATGTTTGGACCTGAATACTTATAACTGATCGCTAATAAGTCACCAGTACCATAGCTATTTAAAACTGAATAATTTCGGCCAGAAATTTGATAATCTATGGGGTAAAATTGGATGATATTAATTAATATCGCACAAATAAGCGTTCCCAGCAGAACAAACTGAAATAACGCCTGCTTGCAAGTCGATAGATTTTGAGATTCCTGTTTGTAATATTTATCTCTTGTGTGCATTTCTTAAGTAATACCTCCAGGTTTCCGATCATAAACTTAATTTATTCTTAACCACTGCCATCACTTGTTCGGTCATATTCTTGCCTCTTTAATCGGTAAAGCATCTCATCTATAATTCTCCTATTAGCAGCAATAGCATCAGCTAAAAGACCGAACACGGTCAGGTGAACCCCGCTGGTCAATAAAATGGATGATAAAATCAAGGACTGAACATGCCCTGAGCCCAGGCCCAGCGAAACAAAATATATATACCTGAGACCAATTAAAAAACCCAGTAAAAAAACAATAACACCAAGAGGAAGAAAAACCCTTAACGGTTTAAACATTGTATAAGTCCTGATGATTGTAGTAGCCGACTTTTCAAGATAATGCCATATCCCCTTATACAACCTGGAATCTCGCAATTTTTCATTGGTGCCAACCTTAACATTTTCAATGGCCGCTTTCCTACGCCCGGCATCGATAATCGTTTCCAGGGTGTAGGAGAAATCAGAGAGGGTATTTAACCTCAAAGCGGCCTCCCTGCTGTATGCCCTAAAACCGCTGGTTGCATCTGTTACCTCGGTTCCGGAAGCTAACCTGACCACCCAGCTGCCGGTTTTCTGCAGCTTCTTTTTAAAGCGGCTAAAATGCTCAATGCTGTCAACCTGCCGGTCACCAACAACTATATCTGCTCGTCCCTCCAGGATCGGCTTGACCAGTTTTTCTATGTCCTGCCCCACATACTGGTTGTCACCGTCGGTATTCACGATTATATCGGCCCCTAAACGCAGGCTGGCATCGATTCCAGCCATAAAACTCTTGGCCAGGCCCCTGTTGTTTGGAAAGCTCACCACGTGATGGACGCCCAATTCACTGGCTGTTTCAATTGTCCGGTCCCTGCTACCGTCATCGATAACCAGGTATTCAATTTCATTGATCCCCTCAACTCTTATCGGTAAATCTTGAACCGTGAACGGTAACGTGCATTCCTCATTAAAACAGGGGATCTGAATAATCAGCTTCACTGCAAACACCTCTGATCAATATATTAAGCACAACTGAAATAGTAAACCAATAATAGCTGGTGGCAACAATAAAAAAGCTAAAGCCTTAATTATGAGCATAACTCTTCAATGACCTCAACCAGCCTGTCCCAGGAATAGCGTTCCTTTAAATTGTTTATGTTGGTTGCAAAATCCTCTTCACTATGGTCCATGTAAAATCTCGTTATAGCCCCAGCAATCTGCTCGGGGTTCTTGGGATCAACAACAAAACCTGTAATCCCCTCTTCAACCACCTCCGGCAATCCCCCCACTCTGGTTACCAGAACCGGTTTGTTAAAAGCATAGGCGATCTGGACAATCCCGCTCTGGGTGGCTGAAGTATAAGGCAGGACTACCAGGTCAGCTGCGGAAAAAAAGACTTTGACCTCTTGATCGGGAATGTAGCGATCATGCAGCAAGACATGTCCATGCAGGT
>PWMM01000276.1 GCA_003558195.1 Syntrophomonadaceae bacterium | reverse complement strand
AGCCTTAAAACAAGCGGAGCTGATAGTGGTAACCGATTACAGGGGTTTGAATGTTGATATGATCAATAACCTGCGCGGACGCCTGCGAAATGAAAAGTGCCGGTTCAGGGTGACTAAGAATACCATGAATAAATGGGCCTGCCGGGAAGCCGGTTTTGAACAGCTGGAAGAGTTTTTTGAAGGCCCCACAGCTATTGCATACGCCGACGATGATCCTGTTGGTGCGGCGAAAGTGCTTAACGAGTTTTCTAAAGAATACGAAGCGCTGGTCGTAAAAGGCGGTATCCTTTCCGGTCAGCTGATATCTACGCAGCGGATTAAGGAACTTGGTGAAATACCGTCCCGAGAAATTCTACTGGCCAAAGTGGTCGGAGGCTTCCAGGCGCCTATCCAGGGACTGGCCGGGGTGTTGCAGGGCACGCTGGGTCAGCTGGTATACACATTGGATGCTGTTCGCAAGCAGAAAGAAAGTGCCTGATCTGGTGCAGTGCACCTGTCAAGTGGTTTAGAGTTCTTTAAAGGGCAGCTTTGCTTGACGCTGCTTGAAAAATAGATTTAAAAATTCTTTTCAAGGCAGGCAAGTACCGCCTTTGGCAGTTAGGTTACAGGGCCTCTTTTGATGAACCCGGTTATCCTGAACTATTAAACCACAGGCGATTACAACAGGCAAAGGGAGCAATAGTTGCAGCCCTGTTAAAGCATAAAGGCCTTCAACAGTTGAAAAAACAACCAGGCCCTTCATCTTAAACTTTTGGTTATAACTGAAAAAATGGTCTGGCCAATTACCGAAAAAGCGCTTTTAACCGGATTCAGGGGATTTTATTTAAAACCATTTTTTGGCAGCAAGCTTGTACGAGAAAATTATTTCATAAGTGGTGATCGTAACTGGCGCCGCTTACAATTTTAATCTTAACTATAAAGGAGTAAAAGTTAAAATGGCAAAAGAAGAGAATAAAGTAAATGAAATCATGGAAATGGTCAAAGGGATGACTGTTCTTGAGCTTTCAGACCTGGTTAAAGCTCTTGAAGAAGAATTTGGTGTTACTGCTGCTGCTCCAGTGGCTGCCGCAGCTCCTGTTGCTGAGGGTGGAGCGCAGGAAGAGGAGAAAGATGAGTTTGATGTGGTTCTGACTTCATCTGGCGATAAAAAGATTCAGGTAATAAAAGTGGTCCGTGAGCTGACCGGACTGGGACTTAAAGAAGCAAAAGCGATGGTAGACGAGCTGCCTAGCGCTATCCAGGAAAAGGTAAACAAAGAAGATGCTGAAGCAACCAAGGCGAAGATTGAAGAAGCAGGCGGGGTTATTGAACTTAAATAACCGGCTTTTTGATACCGGGCCCAGTTAGGACCTTGATTCGAGTATTCCGGGTAAAAGGGGCAAAGCTTTTTTAAAGGAACCGGAAAGGCCCATCTAGAATGAACAAATACGGGCCATTTTTGAAGCGAGACTTTATGGCACTGGCTGGCCCGGGTCAGGATAGATCAAACGATAAAATATAGTTATGCAGGCAAAAGGGAGTGTTAATAAACACTCCCTTTATTTAAGTGGTGCGCCTGGCAGGGGCGTTATTGTCAGTTACGGGCCTTTAACTTAAAGCGAGTTAAAGTATGAAAAAAAGGCCGGTTATAAAAACCCTCTCCCGTAATTTTTGTTATTTGGAGATTTTAACAGGGGAATACATTGCAGTTATAGCATGAGGACTTCAGGCGCAGTGCAAACAAAAACCCCATTTAAGGAGACAGACTTGCTCATAGAAATAGCTCGCCCTTAGAAGAAAATGCCTTTTCCCTTCCCCCTTGAATAATTCTGCTGGTTTTGTTATTTTAGTTCTACAATAGGTTGGTTTAAGACTGTTTCTCAGGGAAAATTTTACAGGTTTTGTTGGACTCAAGCATTTTCAACAACTTTTTTTAAAAACAACCCCCAGAGCTATTGACACCAAAATGTGCTTGTGATAAACTTTTAACTTGTCTAGTGTTTCCACTATATATTTTTAAGTGAGAATCGGTAAGCCTCTTTATGATGACAGATTACCCATAGGAGAAACAGAGGATATTGGGCTGTTTAAAAAATGCAGCCTTTTTTCCGGTTTTAAATCATAAACCAGGTATCAGGGGAGTGATTTTTTTTAATGTCCACTAACGTCGCAACTGGCTTGAGGGATCGGCGTTCTTTTGCCCGTATCACAGAAGTACTTGATCTTCCTAACTTGATTGAAGTGCAGCGCAGCTCGTTTGAATGGTTTTTAGAAGAAGGCCTTAAAGAAATATTTGATGATTTTTCCCCCATCCAGGATTTTACAGGCAATCTGGTCCTGGAGTTTTTTGACTATTCACTGGGTGAGCCAAAATATTCCGTTGAAGATTGCAAGGAACGGGATGCCACTTACGCGGTACCTTTAAAGGTAAAGGTGCGCCTGGTCAACCAGGAAACCGGTGAGGTTAAAGAACAGGAAGTTTTCATGGGTGACTTTCCCATGATGACCGAAAACGGGACTTTTATTATCAATGGAGCAGAAAGAGTAATTGTGAGCCAGCTGGTCCGCTCGCCGGGTGTTTATTTTAAAAAACAACCCGACCCCACCGGAGCCACCGGAAAAGAGCTGATCAATGCCACCATAATACCCAACCGGGGCACATGGCTCGAATTTGAAACAGATGTTACCGAAGGAATTTTTGTAAGAGTCGATCGAACCAGGAAAATTCCGGTCACCGTGCTTTTAAGAGCGATCGGCTACGGTACAGATGAAGAAATCCAGGAAATCCTGGGGCATGATCCCAGGCTCAATGAGCTCCTGGATAAAGATCACACCGATTCAGAAGAGTCAGCTTTACTGGAGATTTACAAGCGGTTGCGTCCCGGTGAACCGCTTAATGTAGAAAATGCCCGTTCGCTGTTTGATTCGCTTTTCTTTGATGGCAAGCGGTACGATTTTGCCTACGTGGGAAGGTTTAAAGCGAACAAAAAACTATCCATGACCGAGCGCCTTTTCGGACATGAACTGGCCGAAGATATCCTCGATCCCGCCGAAGGGAAAGTGCTTTATCCGGCTGGAACCATTGTGGAGGAAGACGTTGCCCGGGTCATTGATGAAAACAGGATTAAAAGGGTAAAAATTAATCACCGGGACCGGGTTCACCTGGTTATCGGTAACGGTAGTGTAGACTTATCGACCAGGCACCTGGTTGTTGCCGATATCATTGCTGCTGTTAATTACATTTTTAACCTTTTTGATGGTATTGGCAATCCTGATGATATCGATCACCTCGGTAACCGGCGCTTGCGCAGCGTTGGAGAACTGCTGCAAAACCAGTTCCGAATCGGTCTTTCCCGGATGGAAAGAGTAGTCAGGGAAAGAATGACCATTCAGGATGTCGAAGCAATTACCCCCCAGGCGTTAATCAATATCAGGCCGGTAATTGCCTCCATTAAGGAATTTTTTGGCAGCAGCCAGCTGTCTCAGTTTATGGATCAAACCAACCCGCTGGCTGAATTGACCCATAAAAGGCGTCTCAGTGCTCTTGGCCCGGGAGGCTTAAGCAGGGAAAGGGCCGGGTTTGAAGTACGCGATGTGCACCACTCCCACTATGGCCGGATTTGCCCTATCGAGACCCCGGAAGGGCCGAATATTGGCCTGATCGGATCACTGGGTACCTATGCCCGTATTAATCCGTACGGTTTTATTGAAACCCCTTACCAGAAGGTAGATAAAAAGGAGGGCCGGGTTACCTCAGAGATTGTTTACCTGACGGCAGATGATGAAGACCGTTTTGTTATTGCCCAGGCAAACGCCAAGCTTGATGAAGGT
>PWMM01000269.1 GCA_003558195.1 Syntrophomonadaceae bacterium | reverse complement strand
CGATTGAGGAGGACTTGTTTTGGACCCCATTTATGTTGGAATAATCGGCACAATCATCGCCTTTCTGCTTCTCTTCCTGGGGATGCCCATTGCCCTGGCCTTAATGCTGGTTGGTTTCCTGGGCGTCTGGCATTTATCCTCCCTTGGGGCAGCCCTTCCGGTTGCGTCGAGGACTGTTTATGATGTGGCCACTAATTATGCTTACATGGTTATTCCTCTTTTTGTTTTAATGGGGGCCTTTGCGACCAGCAGCGGCCTGATAGAAAACCTCTACAGTTCTTTTGACAAGTGGTTGCGCCGCATCCCGGGGGGCCTGGGGGCGGCAACAATTGCCGCCTGCGCCGGTTTTTCAGCCGTTTCCGGTTCTTCCGTGGCCACCGCTGCTGCTATGGGAGCTATTGCCTACCCCCAGATGAAAAAATTCAATTACTCGCCACGCCTGGCCACGGGAACCATTGCTGCTGGAGGAACACTGGGTTTTTTAATCCCACCCAGTATCGGTTTCGTGGTTTATGGGATGTTAGTGGAACAATCCATAGGGCGTCTGCTGATGGCAGGCATCATACCCGGCCTGGCCCTGGCTGTTACCTTCGTTATAATTATTGCCGTTCAGGTCAAGCTAAACCCCGCCCTGGCTCCAAGCAAACCTGAACCGGTTAGTTTCAAGGAAAAAATTAAAGCATTCACTGGAGTATGGGAAATACTGGTCGTTTTTTTAATGGTAATGGGCGGCATCTATAGGGGCTGGTTCAGTCCAACGGAAGCTGGAGCTACCGGTGCGTCCCTGCTCTTTTGCGTAGCCCTGGCAAAAGGAAAACTTAATTACAAAGGACTTTTCCAAAGCATGCAGGAAACAATCCGGGTTTCCGTAATGGTTTTATTCATGGTAGCCGGGGCTACAGTGTTCAGCTATTTCCTGGCTCTTTCCACAATCCCAGCCGAACTTGCAGGCTGGGTTGTTAGTCTCGATGTATCGCCTTATGCAATATTAGCCCTGATCTTGATCATCTTCTTATTTCTCGGTTGTTTTATTGACGCCGTTTCCATGATGGTCCTGACTTTGCCAGTAATCTATCCACTGGTTATTGGTCTCGGGTTTGACCCGATCTTTTTCGGGGTTGTCTGTGTCATGATGATGCAGGTAGGCTTGATCACCCCGCCAATGGGGCTAAACCTCTATACCATTGCAGGCACTACCAGGGAAGTGCCTTTAGAAGATATTTTTTTAGGTGCTTTACCATTTGTCATCCCCATTTTTATAGTAGTAATCCTGATCACAATCTTTCCCCAGATTGCTCTTTTTTTGCCCGAAGCAATGCTGGGCAGGTAAACATCAAGCTTGAAGCTGGATCTATTCAAGTATTTTTGATCTACTGATCTGCTTTTTCAATCTGCTCGTCCCAGTATTCATTAGCCTGGGCCATGTAATCCTCATCGCTAATCAAAGCCACGTGGATTTTCTCTACAGTTTCCTTGCTGACCGCTCCTTTTTCAACCATCTGCCGGCCCGCTTCCTTTAAAGCTGCCTTGAATAATGCAATTTGCTCCAGCAGTTCAGGAGGATCGTTTTCCCCGGGCTGCAGGGCTTCCCCGCAGTTCCGGTAAACTTCAAGCACCATACTCTGCATACCGATATAGGGTTTTAACAGATCAAAGTTGTGCTCCCCGGGAAAACCGGCATTGGCAATAAAGAACTGGCGGGGCATATGCCTGACCCTGCCCTCATGATAAAACCCACCGTCTTCATTTTTTTCAATATGGGGCATGGCTAATGGCAATAAGCGGTCCGTGAAATTCTTAAGGACTGCAGTCATTAACATCCCGTAAACAGGAGTGGCCAGGCCTACATATTCAGATTCCAGGAACAGTTCTATCAGTTCTTCCATATCGTCTTTAATCGCACATTTACCGGGAGTTTTCTCCCAGCAGGCAAAGCAACCCAGGCAGTGCTTAATGTCTTTTTCAATCAAGAATACCTCTTCTGTCTCTGCACCAGCCTCCCTTGCTCCCTCCAACAAGGGTTCGACAATCTGGTGACTGTTGCTCCTTTTCCCTCTCGGGCTACCGTTAAATACAGTCACTTTCATAAAATATTCAATCCCCCCATAAAATATTAAAACAGCTAAGGTGATTTTAGCACGAATCAATTAAAATAAACATAATCGAAAAATTTTTATCAACCCATAAACCCACAGATTGCGCTGAATATTTCTTGTGCTAAAATCTAAAAAAAATAACCATGGTTAATCAGGATGCTCATTTTTCCTTGCCAGGTGTTATAATGATAAAGGCTTCAGCGACTAACAGGCTGCTGCCGCCCGCGATAGCTTTATAGTTGTTTAATAATTCTTCTGATACTGGAAAGCATGGTGAACATAATTATGAAAACTGCCCTTTATATCCTTGTTATCTTTGCATTATTTGGGATCAATGTTCCTACATTGTCAGCTTCCATGGAACTTGATACCAGTGCAGTAGATTCTTATATCGAAAGAGAAATGCGTGCCTTTCGCATTCCGGGCCTGGCCCTGGGGATCATAAAGGATGGTGAAATTACCTATTTAAAGGGTTACGGAAGCGCAGGAAGCGGGCAGGAAGTTACCCCCGAAACTCCCTTCATAATCGGCTCTTTGAGTAAATCTTTTACCGCCCTGGCTGCCATGCAGCTGGTTGAAGCAGGCCAGCTCGAACTCGATTCCCCGGTTCAGGAATACCTGCCCTGGTTCACCATGACCGGGAATTATGATGTCGGCAAAATCACCGTGCACCACCTCCTGGTGCAAACCAGCGGTATCCCCAACTTAGCCGGGGTTACCAGTCTGGCTGAAAGCAGCACCAGGAGCATGGAGGAAGAGGTAAGAGACCTAAGCGCTACCGGGCTGGTTAGTGAGCCAGGTGAGGCGTACATCTACTCCAATGCCAATTACCTGATCTTAGGCTTGATCATAGAAGCGGTCAGCGGGCAAAGTTACACTGAATATGTCCGCTCCCATATTCTTGATTCCCTAAACATGGGGAACAGCTATTTATCGAGGCAGAAGGGAGAAGCCGCTGGCATGGCTTCCGGCCACGTCCGCTGGTTTGGGCTCACCAGGGAATCGCACGTCCAGTATCTTGATAACTCTCTACCGGCAGGATTTATTATTTCCAGCGCCGGGGACATGTGCCACTACCTGCAGATGTACTTGAACCAGGGCAGCTACAATGGCACAGAAATTCTCTCTAAAGACAGTATCGAAAAAATGTTTAAGCCCGGGGTTATCAGGGATGATGGTGGTGGCTATGCTATGGGTCTTTTAAAGAAGGTAGAAGGTGAATCTATGATCATAAACCATGATGGCTCCACACAAGGATTCAATGCCGGGATGGCTTTTTCGCCAGCAGAAAAATGGGGAGTAGTAATTCTAACCAACACTAGCGGCCAGATAGAAATCCCGGCCGGTTCCATAACCATGGGCATCGCTGATATTTTAAAGGGAAATGAGCCGGCCAGCATTAGCAGGTCCCCTTTCATTATTTACCTGATCCTGCTTTTTACTCTCCTTGGCCTGCTGGCTTTAGCTGTGCGCTCATTAATAATCATGCCAAAAAGGTGGGGGGGAAAACTTAAGCTTAATCCACCCAGGGGATCAAAAAACCTGGCCAGGCGGGTAATCCTACCGGTAGTATTAGAATTGCTGATTCCCTTTATGATCCTGGTTTACATCCCTGCAGGGGCCGGTTTTTCAGTCTGGCGGCTGCTGGCCTTATTTCACCCGGACCTGGTTTACGGGATCATCTTATTAGCCTTACTGATATTGGCTAAAGCTTT
>PWMM01000200.1 GCA_003558195.1 Syntrophomonadaceae bacterium | reverse complement strand
TCTTCCATCATTTTATAATAGGGTTCTTCGGAACTGGTAAAGGTTGGCGAGCGGTATTCATTAAAACTGATTTCAATATCGTTACCAATTACCTGGCGCAGTTCGGATTCAACATAGTCACAATCCTGACCCGGTAAAATCCTGATATCAACACTGGCTTCACAGTAGTCAGGGACAATGTTGGTTTTGGTTCCACCTTTAATAATGTTCGGCGACACAGTCATCCTGGTCATGGAGCGTAAAGACTCTTTGAACCCAGTCTCCAGGGGCATTCCTTTGAGCAAATTGTCAACATTATCCGGTTCAATGGTATCATTGTCGATTTCATGCAACGCGGCGAGACTTCTTAATAATTTTTCGACCTCCGGGACGAGGATTGTTTCGGCCCAGTAATTATTCAAACGCGTAACAGCCCGGCTTAATTTAACCACGGCATTATCAGCCAGGGTAGGAATTGATCCATGCCCGGATTTACCATGGGCTTTTAAAGTACACCAGGCCGTGCCTTTTTCGCCTACCTGGATGAAGTAAATAATTTTACCATTTATGATGATCGGTTGATCAGCACCTTCATTTATGGCAAAATCAGCCTTGATTTTATCAGGATAATTCTCAAGCAGATAGCCCATTCCCAGATTGCCGCCTTTTTCTTCATCAGCAGCGGCAACAATGATCAGCTCACCCTTAAGGTCTGTTTTACTTTCAATCAATTCCAGGGCTGCTGAGACCTGGGCAGCCATCAGATCTTTACAATCAAGGGCACCCCGCCCGTGGACTATATTATTTTTAATCTCTCCCGAAAAAGGTTGAAAGTCCCATCCTTCTCCGACAGGAACCACATCCGAATGCGATAAATAGAGCATTTTTTTAGAACCGGAGCCAACACGGACAATAAAACTGCCCCTTCCCGGCTCAGGTTCAATAACTTCACCTTCCACTCCAAACTGCTGAAATAAATCTTTGAGGTACAGAGCAACCGCGGTTTCATTGCCCGGCGGATTAGAACTGTCAATCCGTATTAAATCACTTAAGATTTTTTCAGGAGAGCGCTTCATACCCATACCTCCCGCTTTGAGAGTATTTTTTTAATATAAGATACCTTAAGATTAACTTTAATTGATTTCCTTTAAGAGATGGCAAGAAGCATAGTGATCGGGGCCAACCTTTTTCAAAACAGGAATTTCTCTTTTGCAAATATCTTCCACCAGCGGACAGCGAGTGTGAAAAGTACACCCGGAAGGTGGATTTGAAGGGCTGGGAACATCGCCCCTTAAAATGATTCGCTCTTTTTTTTGCTTCGGCTTCATAACCGGTACGGCTGATAATAACGCCTGCGAATAAGGATGGGCCGGATTATTATAAAACTCCCGTTTTTCTGCCTCTTCCACCATTCGGCCAAGATACATAACCCCCACCCGGTCGGCCATATGCTTAACCACACTTAAGTCGTGTGAAATAAAAAGGAAGGTTAACCCAAATTTTTCCTGCAAGCTTTCAAGCAGGTTTACAATTTGAGACTGAATCGAGACATCAAGCGCTGATATCGGCTCATCAGCCACAATAAATTCCGGTTCTAAAACCAGGGCCCGGGCAATGCCGACCCGCTGGCGCTGGCCTCCTGAAAATTCATGAGGGTACCGCCGGTAATGATGTTCATCCAGTCCACATTCTCTCAAGATAGCAATAACTCGTTCACGACGCTCATTTCCACGGGCTATGCCATGCACCTCTAAGGCTTCACCGATTGCTTCACCGACGCTCATACGCGGGTTCAGAGAGCTGTAGGGATCTTGAAAAATGATTTGCATTTCCCGGCGCAGCTCGCGCAATTCATTTTTCCCCATGGAAAATACATCTTTATCTTTAAAAGTCACCTGGCCCCCGGTAGGGTTAAGCATCCTCAGGATTGTCATGCCAGCGGTTGATTTGCCACAGCCAGATTCACCGACCAAGCCATAAGCTTCACCGGAACGGACTGTCAGATCAATACCATCTACCGCTTTGACATAACCGGAAAGCCTGGAAAAGACCCCACTTGTAATTGGAAAATATTTTTTTAACCCTTGAACAGTGAGAACAGTCTCTTGATTGGCCACTTATTTCACCCCTTTTGTTTTCTGATCCTGGTATAGCCAGCAGCGAACCAGGTGTCGGGGTTTGGTTTCAAGCAAATCAGGCATCTCAAGCCTGCAAACATCCATTGCTTCTGAACAGCGTGGATTAAAAGCACAGCCCTGTGGCATATCGGCAGGGTTAGGAACATTGCCAGGAATATAATCAAGCACTTCTTTTTCCTCTTCCAAAATGGGCTTTGACTTGATCAGCCCGCTGGTATATGGATGCAAGGGATTGTTGAAAAGTGATTCTACATCTGTGTTTTCAACTACTTTCCCTGCGTACATAACCACTACATGATCGGCCATTTCAGCAATTACTCCAAGATCGTGGGTGATAAAAATTATAGAAGTGTTAATCCGATCCTTTAAATCTTTCATCAGTTCCAGGATCTGAGCCTGAATGGTCACATCAAGGGCTGTTGTCGGTTCATCGGCTATAAGCAGTTTAGGATTACAGGACAAGGCCATGGCAATCATAGACCGCTGCCGCATACCACCACTAAGCTGGTGGGGATAATTTTCCAGGATTTCTTTCGCCCGGGGAATACCGACCAGTTCAAGCATCCTGGCCGCTTCTTTCCAGGCTGCAGAACGATCCAACCCCTGGTGAAGACGGATAGCTTCTGTAATCTGATCGCCGATAGTATAGACTGGATTCAAGGAAGTCATTGGTTCCTGGAAAATCATGGCGATTTCATTGCCCCTGATCTGGCGCATGGCTTTTTCATTTTGCTCTAGCAAGTTACGATCTTCTAAATAGATCCTTCCTCCTTCAATTTTCCCGGGAGGATAATAAATCAATTTCATGATACTTAAAGACACCACGCTCTTACCACAGCCTGATTCCCCTACCAGACCGACTACTTCACCCGGCTTAACCTCGAATGAAACATGATCAACAGCCCGGATAATTGCATCATCGGTGTAAAAGGTGGTTTGTAAATCCTCAACTTTTAAAAGGTGTTCCATAGATAATCATCCTTCGCAAGTTCTCTGGCATGATTTGGTGTAATAAAACTTACCGCCTTGTCCTGCGGTAATGTTCAATAAAAAATATAGACTTAGCGGTAGCGCCTGGAACGCGGATCCAGGGCATCGCGAAGTCCGTCGCCAAGCAGGTTAAATCCAAGAACCATTAATAGAATTGCCGAACCCGGATAAGTGGTCAAAAAGTGTGCGGTGCGAATATATTCCCTGCCTCTGCTGAGCATGGCCCCCCATTCAGGGTCCGGCGGCTGAGCACCTAACCCTAAGAATCCCAGGCCTGCTGCCCATAGAATTGCGGTGGCAACTTGAAAGGTGGACTGAACCAAAATTGGGCCCAAACAGTTGGGCATAATATGCCGGAGTATAATTCGGCCATCACCGATACCAAGGCTTTTAGCAGCAGCTACAAAACCCTGTTCCTTAACAGAGAGAACAGACCCGCGCACTAACCTGGTGTAAATCGGGATTGAAGCAATACCAACCGCAATCATTACATTCTCGACTCCAACTCCCAGCACGGTTACAATCACGATCGCAAGTAAGATCCCTGGAAAGGCAATAAGAATATCAATTAAACGCTGTACTATAAGATCAAATTTGCCTCCGTAATAGCCGGATAGAGCGCCAATGGGAACACCGATCAAGAGGCCGATTGAAACAGAAATCAAACCAATGGCAAGTGAAATTCTCGAACCAAAAATAATCCTGGCCAGGACATCTCGCCCTAACCAGTCCGTTCCCAGGCGGTGCTCGCTGGAAGGATCTTGCAAAGTATTACCAAAATCAGCCCTGATTGGATCATACGGTGTCAGGAACGGTGCAAATATGGCACAGACTAGAAAGATTAATAAAATACCCATCCCCAACATGGCCAGGCGATTACGCTTTAAGTGACGCCATACCTGGCGCAGCTCGGTATCCCTCTTAGGCGTGGGTAATTTACTAATCTGATCTACTTTTTTCTCAGGCTTTTTTAGCGGTTCTCGTTCTGGTTTTTTCATGCCTCAGTCCACCTCCTTTGTCCCATAACTAATCCTGGGATCAAGGTAGGCATATATTACATCAACTACAAGATTAATAAGAACAAAGAATACAGCCAGCAACAAAACTGCCCCCTGCACTACCGGGTAATCGCGGTTCAGAATAGAATCAACCATCAACCTCCCGATACCGGGCCAGGAAAAAACTGTTTCAGTTAGAACCGCCCCACCTAAGAGAGTTCCAAATTGCAAACCCATAACCGTTACTACGGGAATGAGGGCATTTTTTAAAGAGTGTTTATAGATAACAACCCTTTCCACCAGCCCTTTTGAACGCGCAGTTGTAATATAGTCCTGGCGTAAAACATCAAGCATGCTGGATCGGGTAATCCGGGCAATCAGGGCAGTTGTAGCAAGACCCAGGGTAAGAGCAGGCAAAACAACATGCTGCCAGGTCCCAATCCCACCGGATGGGAGCCAGCCTAAACGTACAGAAAAGAGGAGCTGAAACATAATGCCCAGCCAAAAAACAGGGGCTGCCACCCCTACCAGGGCAGCCAACATGCTGAAATTATCAAAAAGGGAATAACGTTTAGTTGCCGATACTATCCCTGCGCTCATTCCAAATGTTATTGCTATGACCATGGCAGCTGCAGAGAGGATCAAAGTGTTAGGGAAACGCTCCATCAGTTCTACCGTAACCGGCCTGCGGGTTAGGGCTGAGCGCCCCAGGTCTCCCTGCACCAGGTTGGACATATACACAAAATACTGGACATGCAAGCCTTCATCTAAGAGCATTTCCCGGCGGACCTGCTCTACATACTGCGGACTGGCATGCACACCGGCTATGGCCCGGGCAGGATCTCCAGGGATAAACCTGATAATAGCAAAAACCAGAATAGAAACCCCTATAAGGACCGGGATAGCCAGCAATAGCCTTCTTATTACATAACCATACACCTGAGGTCAACTCCCTCAACGCTTAAAAGTAATTATTATTACGGACAAGGATATTTTTCATAAACAGGGGACCGGGCGGCAGACATTATCAATAAAACACTTTCGCCCGATCCCCATTTAGATTCGGTTCAATTATTTACCTGGACCACTCATTAAATCCAGTCCGCTAATTGTTATTGCGGCTGCAGGTTGAATCCAATGTAGATAACACGGACACTATCTTCAAAGACGATATCAATATCATCTTCACCGTCGAGGCGCTCAATTTCAGTCGGCGGAACAGCCATGATTGCATGGGCTTCACCGGTCTCAATCATAACCACCCTAGAGCTTCCTTCGGGGACAAACTTAAAGGTTACTGTGTCCAGTTCCGGTACGTCTCCCCAGTAATCATCATTTCTTTCCATAACTATCTGCTCACCACGGTCCCAGGATACATATTTAAAGGCCCCGGTTCCAACAGGAGCTTCTACAATTTCTTCTCCTTCCAATTCTTCAAGGGCCGCAGGGCTATGCATTCCTATGAAAGAATGGGACAGGTGGGAAATAATCGGTGCAAATTCCCCTTCTAAGTGCAGTTTGATGGTATACTCATCAACCACTTCTATTTCCTCAACTTCTTCAAGCAGGAAAGCATAAGCAGCTTCATCTTGCCCTTCAAAGTCGCCCTTGGCCAGGAAACGGTCAAGGTTGTATTTTACGGCTTCGGCGTTGAAAGGCTCGCCGTCATGGAAAGTAACCCCTTCGCGAAGCTCTAAAATCCAGGAGGTGCCGTCTTCATCAGGCTCCCAGGAGGTAGCCAGGGCCGGTTCCAGGGAACCGTCCGGGGCCAGGTAAACCAGGTTTTCAACCATATGCTCGGCTACAGTTGCTGCCGGTGCAGAGGTCATTTTCAGTGGATCAAGGCTTTCAGCTTCTGCTCCGATAGCAATAATCAAGTCCTGCTCGTCTTCATCAACAATCCTGGCATCCCAGGCCAGAATGTTTTCCAGAGGATGGTGAATTAAACCTTCTACATTCGAGCGGACGGCGTTAACCTGCCCTTCATTGTGCAGGAACAGCCAGGGAGCATCTTCCCAGATCATTTCGATAGCTTGCTCATAAAGCCCTTCACGAATATCCCGGTCCGGGGTAACACGGGCTTCAGCGAGAAGATCATCTACCTCAGGATTAGCATAATAAGAGGCATTGTTATACCAAACTTCTGCTGTTGGCCACTGGGTAGAATGGAACAAAGCATAAGTACCGTAGTCAGCATCAAGAGTTACTGTTCCCCAGCCCAGCATAAAAGCATCGTGTTCTGCCATTTCAGGTGGAACCAGCACTGTTTCAAGATAGGTGCCCCAATCATAAGTGGTGAGGTTGGCAGTAACACCAATTTCAGCCAGCATGGCCTGGACTGCTTCGGTCACGGTATCATCCTGCGGATATCGGCCGGTGGGATGGTAAAGCTCAATTTCAAAACCGTCTCCAAAACCGGCTTCTTCCAGTAATTCCATTGCTCTTTCAGGATTATATTCGTAAGGCCCCACTTCAGTGTAACCAAAAATTGCAGGGACTATAGGTGCAGATGAGGGAGAACCTACACCCTGGAAAATTGTCTCAATGATCGCTTCTTTGTCTACCGCATAGTTTAAAGCTTGCCTGACTCTCACATCTTCAAAAGGATGGGCCACTTCTTCAGGCTCATCAACCGGATCATCGACCGGTTCGTCAACCGGATCATCAACCGGTTCCTCACAGCCAACAATGGCAAAGCCGGCCAGCAAGGATAATACTAAAAAACCAATTAGCCATTTCTTCATTTTTTTACCCCCTTGATAGTTAATTACTAAAATATCGATCTGAAAAACTTTCTCTTTCAGCCACTAATCACCTCCTGTAAAAATGATGGGCTGATTTTTAATTCTTTAAGCATAACTAATCGCATTAGCAAATATATACTATCCATTTACTATAGCTTTTGTCAACAATTTGTAAAAATAATTTTTATCAATGATCAGTTTTTATTGCCTTACATTCTGCCCAGCTTCTGTAGTTAATTCATCCCATTTCCCGCATCTGCCACCCCAGCGCGCTAGCAGTTCTCCGTCCAGTAAGAGGTTGACAATTTCACAGATATTTGGGCAGCCGTCACACTGAAAAGTGCCGGTTTCATAATCCAGTTCACTTAAAGCAAAACCCCTGAACTTAGAACAGGGTACTTTTCTTTCCTGCATGGCCAACCGGGAAAGAACAGCTGCTCCAATAGCACCCATCACATCATAATGCTCTGGGATAATCACTTCCAAACCAAGCGCTTTTTCAAAAGCAGCCTGAATACCCGCATTGGCAGCCACTCCTCCCTGAAAAACTACCGGAGCCAATATTTCTTTACCTTTCCCCACATTATTAAGATAATTGCGGACCAGGGCTTCGCACAAACCGCTGATTATATCTTCCAACCCGTAACCCATTTGCTGTTTATGAACCATGTCAGACTCGGCAAAAACCGAGCAGCGTCCCGCGATATGAGCCGGATGCTTGCTCTTTGCTGCCAGAACACCAAAATCTTCAATGGGAATCCCAAGCCTTGCCGCCTGATGATCCAAAAACGAACCAGTACCGGCTGCGCAAACAGTATTCATAGCAAAGTCTACCACTACACCATGGCGAAGAATAATGATCTTGGAATCCTGGCCACCGATTTCCAGCACGGTTTGCACTTCGGGTACAAATAGGTCGGCTGCAATAGCGTGGGCAGTAATCTCATTCTTTACGACATCGGCACCAATTGCCACCCCGACCAAATTACGGGCACTGCCAGTCACTCCCACTCCGCCGATTGAAGCTTTGCCCGGCAGATCAATAGCAAGCTGGCTTAACCCTTCTTGAACCGCTTTAATCGGTTGCCCCTGGGTACGCAAATATTGACGAGACAGAATTTGATTATTACTATCCAGCAAAGCCAGGTTGGTACTGACAGAACCAACATCGATACCTAAGAATAAATTCATCACATATTAACCCGCTCTTGATTTTTGCCGTCTTGCCCATAGCATATCAGTAAAAGCCTCCAGGCGGGTTTGGACACCTCCTTCACCGGTGTGTTCATCTATCGTCAGACTCAAAAATGGCACCCCGGCATTCTTTGCCTCCAGCTCTAAGGTTTTATCCACCATGGAATCAGGACCACAACCGAAGGCGGTTACATGTATGATGCCGTCAACTTTTTTATGGTCAAGGAGATAGAGTCCGGCCCAGCAAACCAGGTTACTATAATACCAGAAAAAATTCTGTGGGAGCACCTTGGAATAACGACGCATCTGTGCCAGTGGTATTTGCTCAAAGGTAATTACCTCTACCCCTAAATTTTTCAACCTCTTGTAAACCCCGGCACTGATAAAGGGATCATAAATTGCATATGGATAGCCCAGCAAGGCTACTTTCGTCGGTAAAGAAACACAAGAAGTTGTTTTGCGTTTTTTTAGATCCAGCTTTTTTTTAGAACCATTGATAACCTCAAATGCATCTGGTGGTTTCAATCCTTCTAGCAGCAATCGCTGGTATTTTTTTTGTTTAATTAGAGCGGCGATAGCAGCATAGGTCTGTTTAAAAGGATTGTTAACACCGATCGCTTTAGCAACAGATCTAAAAAAGCGCAGCAAACCTCCTGGTAGACCCTTAAGATTATACCTGCTGTCAATGATAGGAGGGAGTTTCACTCCTGAAAAACGCACCATATCGGGCAAACCAAGAAATTTAGGGCAGAAAGTAGCTTTCCCATCTGCGCTAATCATACGGGGTATAAAAATGAAGTCTACCTTGTTAATTAAATCGAGGACATGGCCCTGAAACACCTTAATTGGTATACAGGCATCATTAACCGTTTCTTTGATCCCGTCCTCTAGAATTTTACGGTTAGTGTCTTTTGAAATAATAACTTCTGCACCAAGTTTTTCTAAAAAAACTCGCCAGAGAGGATAAAACGAGTAATACGATAAGGCGCGAGGAATGCCTACTTTGATTCTCTGCTTCATAATCATCACCTCGGTACCAAATTCTGCACTATTATAATAGCACAAAGCATATAATTGACAAATAGAGGTTTAATAATCAGCAGTTAAAAATAATGCAGTAAAGATCAACTGCCCGCATAAAATGCAGGCAGTCAATTGGCGCTATTCATAGCTTGTTCATTCCTTCACATTCATTTATCAAACAACTCACTTTCTTAAAATGATCCTTAATTATAGCCCATTATCTTAGAGTATCCTGATCTACTATTCAGTTCTTCTGCGAGCATCTTTAAGAATCATTTGCACCACAAGTAGAGATACAGTTAAAAAAGCACCGATAAACAATATTGCATTGGTCATTTAAACTCACTCCCTGGGTCTAGAATTAGTCATCACTTACATGATTATTGCTATTACGTTTTTTCGATTCACTCTGAAGCAGGCGAAATGAAAGATAGCGTACACCCCATGAAATAAGTAAAATAATGCCGACAATGACTACGTATTCGATAATTATAACCTCGCTTTCCACTACGGTAATAGAATATAGTTAAGCCATTTAAATATTGCAGTGTTAAAACTTATGGTGACATTTTATAATATATAAAACAACTTGTCAACGAATTTTTAATTTTACATACAATAAGCTTATTTTTAAGTTTTATCTTAAAGCCGTCCGTCTTTAAAAGGAATCTATATAAACTGATTTAGGAATCATGTGAGTGCAAAACCTAAGCTGCCTAAGTTTTTGCTTAAAACATAACTGTGTTACCTAATTATATAAAACAAAAAGCTATATGTCAACAACATTGCAAATATTTACATAAGTTATTTTTTTCTCAAGCTAGGACCGGTTAAAAGCTTGCCTGCTCAATGTATACAATTATTGAAGTCATGATTAATTCCTATATGAGCATTTAATATGCCCATCTATTGTTCTTTAAATAGCTCTATGCTATAATTTGGGAACAGAAGCGGGGCGTAGCGCAGTTTGGTAGCGCGCTTGGTTCGGGACCAAGAGGCCGGAGGTTCAAATCCTCTCGCTCCGACCATAATAAAAAAGGGGTTTTTGGAGAATATCTTAGTACTTCAAAAACCTTTTTGTATAAGAATAAAGTATAACAGGTATACTTACTCTCTAATGTTGAACAAAACAGCAACAAATTGTTGACACTTTATTACAACTGCTGGCACTAAATCTTTAATAATAACTACTGTTTAATATAAGCATAATAAGCAACTTTTGATTCTACAATGTGAATGGAGCCATGAGATGGAGTTCACCTGTATATTTTCTTTAGAGAAGAAACAGGGCCTTCTGTGATGGCTGATGTGCAATGGAAATCATTTTGGAACCGGTCTGATTAGACAGCTTGTAGCAATCAGCCTGCACCGCCTCTTCCTACTCAAGCCAGCTTGATAATTAATAAAGATTATAAAAGTGCCGGCAATATAATGTCTTTAAAGCAAAGCCTTATTGGTAGTCGCCAGTGGGAAACCCGCTTTAGCAAATCAGCCCTGGATAAAAGTTTCAAGAGGGCCCCCTGGATAAAAGTTTAAATATACCGGCGCAGTGCGAGAGCTAAAAAATCAGCACGTGAGATTAATACCGCTAATCCTTTCACGTTGCCCTCAGCCTGCTATTTTCTCCATTATCGTAATCAACCAGTTAGTAAATGTTTAAAAACACCACTCCCAGCGTAACTAAGATAGTGCCCATTATTAAACGAAAATTGACTTTATCAACCTCTTTTAAAAAAAGCATGGAAAAGATAACCACAAAAACCGGCTGGATATTTCTGATAGCTACAGCCTGCCATACCGGTAATAATAAAAATGCTGTTAAGAGGCTATAGGCACCAACAAAATTACAAATTCCGGCACCGACATAATAATGAAAACTCTTCCGGCTAATCTGCTTTAAGTACTTAAAACTACCCGGCTTTCTGAGGCATACCAGGGCAATGACAATCAAAGCGGTAATTTGAAAAATGAATAAAGCGGTGCCTGGTGTCGCTCCAAGATTTAATGCTGCACCTCTTCCTATTTGCGAAATTGCTATACATACACCGGATAATATGGCTATAATTCCCCCGGCTACCTGGGTCTTTTTCATAAGTACCACCGTACCCGCATGACGATGATACCCGACGATTACTATCCCTCCAATAATCATTAAAACAAAGAACACACCAAGTAAATCAGGCATTTCCCCTAAAAAAATAAAGGCAAAAAGAGTCGCAAAAAGGGGATTTGCTCCTCCCCAAAGTGCTGAAGCATGAGAAGATCCGATCTGGCCGATGGCGCTAGTTAAAAGTAATAAGCCCATTAATGGACCCATCACACCAGCCAGGATGAGAACAGCTAAACCCTCAAAAGACAGGGCCTTAAATTCCTGGATTACATTCAAACCGGCCATTTCTGCAAAAAATGCGAGCAGCAAATAGACAGCCAGGGTCACTGACATAGTAACTAAACGTATTTGCCATACATTACCAGCATTTTCTCCTGTTAGTCCCTTGCGAATTAAAATGCTGTCCAGGGTAAAGCTTAGCGCCGCTATTAGTGCCAGGAAACCGCCCATTGTATATTTAAAGCACCTACTTCTCTGCCGGCAAGCTAATAAACTTAGCCCTGGCTAATCTCGGCTTGCCGCTTCTTTAATTGTTCAACGGAAAACCTCTTAGTACCAATAAAACATATTAACCTTTTAACTTGTCTTAATTTTACAGGATGCCGGGCAAACATGGAAGCAGTTATTGAGAGGATAAGGCTACCAAAACAGCTATTTATAATCTGCCAGTAAAAAAAGGACAACCTTACCATGAGCCTGGTGGTTATCCTTCTTAAGATTCCTTACTCTATCTTCAGATTTTATGAAAATAGATCTTTTAACTGGGCTTTAATTTCATTGGTTTCTTTATCAATTTCTTTTTTTAGTTCATCCCATTTGTCTTCGCCCGCTTCTTTCATGGCGTTTAGCTTTGCTGTTTGCTTTTCCACTTTTTGCTCCAGGTCTTTAACCTGTTTCTGGTACTGGATTTTAGTATCAGCACTTTTTTTCTGAGCCTGGGCTTTTAGTTTATCAAGCTCTGCCTGCCATTCTTTAAGCTGCGCATCTAATTTTTCTTGGTATGCTTTTTTATCCATCTTATTCACCTCCAAGCAATTGCTAAATTCTTTGCACCAGTTTTACCTGATCAATACAGCTTTTAGAAGCAGTTTTAACTGGCGATAAGAGGCATTTAATTGCGATAAGGTTTGCTGCATTGTATTTAACTGCGATTAAAGAATTTAAACATATTGCATTTTATATTCATATTATAGCATTATTTCGCTTAAAGTGCAAAGGGATTGGCAAATTATTACTTTATTTTAAACCCTTTTTGTTTTATTAACTCCTACTAGGGGTTTTAGCTTACAGTAAAAAATGACCCTGACAAACTAGCCCACTATAATTTTAAATGATTTGTTAGGGCAGTTTTCTTAAACAGCCTCGAAAAGAAACCGGCAGTATTGGCAGGGCAACAAATTTGCTTAACTTTTTAAGAGTGCTGTCAAGCAATTAACAAAGGCTATTTTTTATAGGTTGCCGGGTGCAAATAACTGCTCCAGGCATTCAACTAAGCAATTCTTGATTTGAATCATTTGCCACATAGATTCTCGATTCGGCTCATGTTGTTGGGGAGGGTCAAAGAGATATAAAGACCGGTTGATTTCAACCTGAATCCAGGGAATTCCATCCTCTAGAGCATGTTTCTTAGAGATATAACCTCCCTTGAACGGGTTATTCAGGGTAACAACCGGCACAGCCGGATCTCTGACTTGATTTTTTATACGCTCTTCCAATAAACCAGCCAGGGTCTTTAGCAAGCCAGGTGGCGCAGTTACCGGCTCATCTATCTCTTCTCCATGCTGATCACCCCTATTGCTTAAGCAAACCAGGGGCCTTTTCTCTTCGATTCTGGTTCCTGTTGTTATAGGCGGTGCCCTATCAAGCATAGTATGACAATCCAGCCCTAGCAAAATGTGACGATTACGAGCAGAAATTTTCAAATTTTGGTGGTAAGGATAATAGTACTTATTAAGCAATACTTCTACCTGGTGGTTGGATAGGCCTGAATCTTTACTCCAAATTGGTTCAAAATCATTTGTGTAAGTTTTTACGACTCCATCAGGGTTTTTTGGGGGACGATCTGAAGGAGCCCGGTTAACATCGAGCACTGCCCTGGCCAGGGGGAAACAGTGATAACTTAAAACACAGTCTTCCAGGTCATATAAAAACCCGGCCCAGGTGTCGCCATCTTTTAGAATTTGTTTTATTTTAAGACGACAAAATCTTTTTGTTTCATAAGGAATCTTCACCCCACCGTGGGGAACAGAAACCAAAACTGGCAATTTCGCTTTTGAGGCCACGTTTTCAACCTTCCAATAAATACTGGGTTAAAAGTAAAATCCTTTGGAGCAATTCCCCCCTGTGAATACATTCGTGCGGTGTAAACATATCCCGGCTGGCCGGGCCAAAGCCGCAGATAACGGGAATCCCTTCGGGAATTTCACCAGCTGCTGAAGGAAGCAGGCTTGATTCTGCACCAAAAGGCAGGTTCCAATTCTCACTGATCTTTTGCAACTCTTTTACCAAAAGCTCTGTTGAAGCAGAGCGGTTCAGTGGTGGCCTCTCCTCCAGTCTTTCTAAATATATATCTGGTTTATCCGGATCATTTTGATTAACCGCCAGTAGTTGCTTCAATTCCAGCTCAGCTTGATCGGCCAGAGCAGGGTCAAGAAATGTTACATAAATCGTGGCCCTGATCCGATGCGGCAAGAGCATGCTATAACGTTCAGAGTATATTTCCTGCAGGGCAACGGTTAACTTTTCTTCAGGCCGGCTTAAAGCTCCTACCTGATCAGCCCGGTTCAAAAACCAACTCATCAAATCATCGGTTTGCCCGTGAGAACCAATGCGCTTAAAAGCTCCTTCCACCAGGATACTATACTTCCTGGAGCCGCGTCGCTGGTCAACTACTTTGCCTGAACGGAATCCGGGCTGTAAAACAATAACCCTCGAGGCCTGGGCAGCAGCTTGCTGAAGAAGTTGACTGCTATAACGCATCCCTCTTCCTTCATCAGCGTATATGAAAACTCCCACTTTCTTTTCCTGGAGAATCTCCAGTAAATTTAGTACTTTTAAAGCCTGGGCAATACAGGTAATACCGGCCCTGCTCGAGGCAATCCCGTCTCCATAAAGCCATTCCGGATCTCTTCTGAAAGGAATCGGGTAGCCTCCGCCACCATCCCGCGGCACATCAATTGAAGCAACCAGCAAAGTGCCATCTTCCATTCCAGCCTTGCTCTGCCAAGCCCAGGTTGAGCGACGGTTAGTAAATGGCTTTACCGTTTCCATTTGTAATCCCGTGAAAAACTGTTCCAGTTTTTTTGCTACTGCACCAAGCCCAACTGGATCTCCGGTCCAGCTGGGCAAATCGGTCCAGCTCTTTAATTCCTCTTCAATTTTATCCCGGTGCTGGGTCAGGTAAGTAAAAGCATACGCCTTAGGATCATCATAGTTAACGGAAG
>PWMM01000309.1 GCA_003558195.1 Syntrophomonadaceae bacterium | reverse complement strand
GTTGAGCTTGGACACCCGCAGCGCGCAGAGCTGGACGGAGCCTCCCATGGTCACTTCTCCTGTTCGGCCGGATCACCGGCAAGGGTAGGTCGGGCTGGTCGTGGGTTCGGGTAGGTGATCATGGCGCGGCGTACACCGCGTCGAGGTCCACGTTCGCCACCCCGTGGGCCTGGCCGTCCCACGACGCGAGCGCGGCCTGTTCGGCACGCACCTCGACGGTGTTGGTGGCCCGGTCGATCTCGGTAGAGCTGAGGGGGTCGCCGGTGATCACTACCTCGCCCCGGCGCACCTCGACCATGCCGGTGGCGAACACCTTGCCCGACAGCGGGTAGCCCGCGCCCGGCACCACGATGGTGTCGTGGACGGTGAGCAACAGCCCGCCCTCGCGGTTGATCAGCCCCTCGGTGATCCACAGGGTCACGATCCCGCGCGGCGCGTGGATCATGCCGCGTAGACCGTTGAGGGCGTCGGCTAGGTACTGCTCCAGCGCCGCGAGCGCCCACCGGGGCTCTACGTCGGCGCCGGTGTCGATCACGTCGTGTGCGTCGCCGTTGTCGAGGTACAGGTTCGGGTAGGTGTTGGCGATGGCCAGGGCGCCGCCCCACAGCTCCGCGGACAGCTGGTGCTCCGCGACGGCCTCCAGCTGGCGGCGTGCCTGGGCACGCCAGTCGGTGCGGTTGGCGGCCAGCGCCGTACACCGGACGCCGTCCCCGATCACGTAGGCGTCCCACTCGACCGCGGCGGGCCGGTCGGGAAGGTCGCGGGCGTCGCTCGCCGGATCGCACAGGTCGGCCCGGTAGCCCGGCTGGCCTGTCTCCGGGTCGTAGGTGATGCCCCCCTGCCAGCGGTCGCCCTCGCCGCCCGGGGTTGCCGCCGACACGATCAGCCCCACACGGGGCGGTGCCGCTTGGGTGCCGGTGACGACCGCTCGGGGCGCTGGCATCGCGGTACTCCGTTCGTTGAGCTACGTGGGGCGCGGCCCGCCCCCGACTATCACGTCAGGGGCGGGCCGGCCAGGATCAGGTAGCGGAGGCCACCTCCAGCCCAGCGGTCTCACCGCTGGCCGTCACGGTGGCGGTGATGTGGAGCGACTCGATCCCGCGGAACGCCACGTTCTCGAAGGTCTCCATGAACGCTTCCACGTCGTTGGTGGCGTTCAGGGTGGAGTCCCTGATCTCCATGCCGAAGTCGAGCACGCCACCGTCGAGGAACGTGAACGCGCCCTCGTGGTGCAACAGTAGCTCGACGGTGGACGGGAAGGCGGCCAGCGCGCCGGCCGACTGTGCACCGAACTCCTGGCCCGCGTCGGGGCTGAAGGTGACGGCCACACCGCGGTCGGAGAACCATGCCCTGATCTCCGCGTCGGTACGGCTGATCGAGGCGTCGCCCGGCAGCTGCTTCGCCACGTCGGTCCGCATCATGTTGAGCACCCACGACGGCGCCACCAGCCGGAGCACGGCGGTGTCCGACATGCGGTGCCGCGAGCGGTACGCGGCCACCGCGGTGTCAACCACGGTGAGGATGTCGCGGGCCGCCCCGAGCTGCTGGGCGAAGGTGACCGCGGTGGACGCGCCAACCATGGCGTCCCACAGGGTGTTCTCCGCCAGCCGGCTGTGCGCCGCGCCGGACAGCTGCCAGAAGCGCGAGAACTGCTCGGGGAAGGTGCGCCGGCTGAAGTTGCCGACCTGGAGCCGCCGGGTGACGGCGTTGATCAGCACCTCGACCTCGTTGCCACAGGTGACGACCTGGACGGCCTTGGTGGCCGGGTCAGGTTCGGCCGCGCCGTCGTTGGCCTCGGTCCAGAGGCCGACGCTGTCGGACAGGTCCGCGAGGGTGGGGGGCTCGATGAAGCGGATACCACCGCGGTCGGCACCGAAGCGCGGGAGGCTGTCGCGGATCGGGCGCGACTCCACGCTGATCCCCTCCAGGTCGTACGCCACGTCCACCGGCGCGCACAGCCCGCCGGCCGCCACGATGGCGTCGATGGACTGTGCCTGGGCGGATGCGACGACGGCCTCGATCCGCTCGTCGTTGACCTGGCCGTTGGCGCCCAGCCGGCGGTCCTCCGGGTACTCGACCTGGAACGACGCGACGCCGAAGCGCTGGCCGCGCATGGCGCCGTGCTTACGGACGGCGTCCGCCTTGGCCGCGAACGCCTCGCCCACCTCGCGCAGCGAGCTGAGCGGCGAGCCCGCGGAACGGCCCGGCACGTCACCAGCGGTGACGACGGTGAGGTTGGACCGGCGGGGGGCCGGGTCGCTGTTGGCGCGGCGCCGACGGTTGGCGGCGGCCAGGGTCGGGCGGGGGCGGGCCGGTGCGGACGCGACCGCGGCGGCCGGCTCACGCTCGGCCTCGGTGATCCCGCTCGCGTCGTCGGGGACCCCGCTGGTGTCCACCTCGTCGTCGGCCTCGCCGGTGGGCTCGTCGCCGTCGGCCTCGCCGGTGGGCTCGTCGCCCTCGGCGGGCTCGTCCTCGACGTGGATGCCCTGGCGCAGCTCCGCGGCGCGCTGGCGCCGCTCGTCGGCCTCGGCCTCACGCTCGGCCGCCACCTGGCGGGTCCGTGCGATCACGGCGTGGAGTTCCTCCATGGCGTCGAGGTCCGGGTCGGCCTCGTTGTCGGCCTCATCGAACGCCTCGACGGCCAGGGCCTCCAGCTCGGCCAGCTCGTCGTCGGTCAGCGGCTCGTGTTCGCTGTCGATCCGGCCGGCCAGCTCGGCCAGGCGGCCCTCGCCCTCGCCAGGCGTGTCGTCCGCGCCCCCGGAGGGGACGGGGTACACGCGCCCGGTGTCCGGGTCGGTGATCGTGCGGGTCGGGGAGATACGGGCGGGGCTGTGGGCGTTGCGTCGCATGGGGTGTGCTCCTGTTCGATCAGGCACGGGGTACGTGGCTGTCGTGGTCGGAGCGTCCGCGCCGGGGGCTACGCCTCCCGGGGGTTGGCCTGCGGCTATGCCCAGGTGCCCGCCTTGACGTGACACACGCTACCTCGTCGCCCGTGTGCGCCGCCAGCACCCGTCCCGGTGTGGTTGTACCGACGCCACCCTGCGGCGCGCACAGGGCCGCACAGCGCGCCGTCACGCAAGCGCCCCCGGGCGGGTACCCGGGGGCGCGGTGTTCCACGTGGAACGGTCAGTAGCTGATCCGGCGCACGGTGATCATGTAGCGCTCGCCGTCCTCGTCGGTGACGATCAGCGACTCGCCGCGGGGCACCAGGTACCCGTCGTCGGCGGCGTCGGTGGCCTCCACGATCATGGGGGCGTCGTCGCCGCCCTCGGCGGGGGCCAGGATCAGCTCCGCGAAGCGCTCGGTGGTGTTGGGGTCGGTGTAGGCGGCCATGGTGTGTCCCTCCCGGTGGTGGTGGTGGCCCGGCCGGGTGGCCGGGCCTTGGGTGTGTCAGCCTCGGCTGTTGGCCAGGGCGCGGGCGATGGTCATGTCGGAGAAGCGGGCGTAGGTGTGGGGGCGGTAGCGGAGCGTCCACCGGCCGTTGCTCACCATCAGGCGCAGCTGGGCGCCGTGCTGGGCGTCCACCCACCCGAGCGCCAGGGTGCCGGCCACGTGGCCGTCCTCGTGCTGGTACTCGGCGGCGGTCCAGGTGTCCAGGTGGTAGGTGCCGCTGTGGATCAGCTGGTCCAGGCGGGCGGCGGTGGCGGGGTACAGGGTGGCCAGCGCGGCGGCCAGGGCGCCCAGCTGCTCGTCGCGGGTGGTGGTGGTGGCGGTGGTGGTGGTGGTGTCCATCGTCCTGCTCCTGTGGTCGGTGCTCCGTCGTACACCCACACGGTACGACGCCAGTTCAGCAAGCGTCAACTAGGGGTGTACGGGGCCGACTAGCGGCGCGCCC
>PWMM01000252.1 GCA_003558195.1 Syntrophomonadaceae bacterium | reverse complement strand
GCTCCGATGCAGCCGTCGACATTTAAAATCAGGTTATCCCGTTTGGTTGTTGTGATTTTTTCTACTTCTAAAGCATAATCAAGAGTTTCAGTGACCGGAAAATTTTCATAAGCATACTCTTTCATGATTTTTACCCTCATGTCGGGGTTAGTTACAGATTTAACGCGATGACCGATGCCCTGTATATTTTGTTTCCTGGTTTTCATATCATTAACCATATCTTTTGGTCCTTGTTCACTGTAATAGTATTCACTAAATACTTCTGCCGCTCCCTGAACAGCTCCGCCAAAACGGGGTCCGATGGTCAGTAAGCCACTGGCCAGCGCGGAGACAAGATCTTTTCCTGCCCTTGTCGTTACAATTGCATTATGGGCGCCTGATACTGCAGGGCCATGGTCGGCGGTGATTAAAACTACTATTTCTAAGAATTTAGCTGCCCAGTCTGGTAATTTCTTTTTAAACCATAATAAACCAAGGACTCCTCCAAGGCCGTAATCATTCTCAATCACTTCACTGATCGGGACGCCACAGTATAATAATTCCTCGCCCCTTTCGTCTACTATGGTAGAGGTTATGCCTGGTTTTTTCCTGATCAGACCTTGTTTTACAGCCTGGTTATAGTCGATTGGTACCGAAAGCGGTTCAACATCTTTTACCGGCTCAAGTTCTCCTTGCTGTACCAAAGATTGATATGTTTCTTGTATTTTTTCATCAAGGTCATTAAAACTAGCGGGGACAACAGCTCCTGCATCCTTTAAGGCTTTATTTTTTGCCCGGGCTGTTTCAAGGCTGGAATGTGCCTTTGCTCCGGCGTGCCCAAATTGCACCCCGGTGCTAAACTGTTCGGAGCTGGTGCCCATGCACCAGGCGACAAGTGGTTTGGTAATAATACCGTTTTTTAAAGCTTCTACTATTTCATATTCAGCCCTTCCTCCAACTTCTCCCAACATTACCATCATTTTTACATCCGGGTTAGCTTCATACCGTTTAAAATGATCGAGATAGCTTGAGCCTGGGAACCTGTCACCACCAAGGGCAATACCTTCATAGACACCATCAGTATTGCGAGCGATGATGTTGTTTAATTCATTAGACATGCCCCCTGATTTGGACAGGTAAGCAACATGGCCGGGGCGGTGCAGTTTAGATTCGATCAGGTTGTCAAGAGTTCCGCCGGTATCGCCAATTTTAAAAGCTCCCGCTTTAATGCCTCCAACTGTCGCCGGTCCGATAATTATTTTTTCGTTTTGTTTAGCCTTTGCGATAATTTCCTTGGTGCGGTGTTCTGGTATTCCTTCGGCTATAATAGAAATAGTCCTGATCGAAGGTAGTGATATCGCCTCCATAGTAACCTGGTAGGCGCTTCTTCTTGATGCAAAATTGATTAGAATATCTGCTTCTGGGTGATGTGTTACAGCATCTTTTAGCTGTTTATAAATAGGGATACTAATAATGTCGCTGCCCCAGAATGCCTGGTGAGTGCCGCCTCCAGTAGGGTTAACGATTGCAGCTACGCTGGGCAATTCTCTTCTGCAGGCATAATCGAAATCAAGCATTCTTTGAATAGCATTTTGCTGATATCCATAAATGACCGCCACTGTATTGCGATCAAAAAGTTCATATTCCGGTTTACTGCTCATTATTATTCCTCCTTTCAAATTATCATTATTTAAGCATCTTGCTCGGAAAGAGCCATCTGAACTATTTCAGTCATGTGAGTTTCCGGCCCAAAGACTTTAATTGGCAAGCCTATCCTCTGGCCAAGCTGCTTCATTTGGTTTAACCCTTGCTGGTAATTAGGCCCTCCTCGTCGAACATATATTTTAACAGGGGTTTCAGCCAGTTTATCCCTGTAATCTTCTAGGGCTTTTATGATCCCTGTGAAGGTTTTAGCAACATCGGTAAAGTTTGCTATACCACCACCAATAATGAGGTATTTAGCTTTGCCATCAGGGCTTTTTTCCCTGGTCATTAAATCCAGGATAGTTTTGGCATACTGGTATGTTTCATCTGTACTCGGGTTTCCACTGTATTCTCCATAGTTTGCAATTTCATTTACAAAACCAAGATCAACTATGGTATCAGTGTAGACAACACTGGCACCTCCCCCTGCCACCATGGTCCAGATTTTTCCATCCGGGTTTAGTATGGTGAACTTTAAAGAAGAGCCAGATTTTTCATCAAGGGTTTTTATATATGCTTCTTCCGAAGTGAGCCTGGCTCCAAATTCAGGTGGATAAATGATTTCTCCCCATTTACTTGCTGCTTCAAAATCTGCGGCGTCATCAAGGCGGCATTTAAAATCAAGGGGGATGAAATTATTACCTGTTATTACGAAAGGATTAATTTCTAAAAAAGCATAATGCAGATCAAGATAGTACTGATATAAAGATTTGACCAGGCTTGAAAATTTATCTCTATGCTCAGGTTCAATGGTAGAAAATAGATTGTAATCCAGATCAATTTCATTAATATCTTCCAGAGTTTTTATTGTGACCTTTGCTACCTCGTCTTTATCAAGCAATTCTTCAATATCTACTCCGCCTTTGTCTGAAAACAGTATATCTGTACCTTCAACTGTCGAAGAAAGTGATAGGTAATATTCTTTATCTATTTCAACAAATGGTTCAATTAAAAAATGGCTTAATGCCCCACTTAAGCTATTAATGGTAATTTCCTGTCCCCTTTTTTCTTCCAACCATTTCTTTGCACCATTCCAGCTTTCGTTTAACAACACCAAACCGTGTTTGCCGCGTTTCCCTATAACCATATCCGGCTTTACCACGAGTGGTTCTTTTAACAACCATTCATGTTGATCGGGCAAAAGCTCTAAATCACTATCAGGATTGATTTGGACAAATTTAGCTGGAAAGGATATCGAAGAAGGGAAATAATCATTCCAGTTGCGGGCCAGCATCTTTTTGGCCGTATATTCTCTGATCGGTTTCTGCGCCATATAAATCACTCCTTGGTATTATTTTGCATCCCTGCTCCATTTTTTTTAAAATATAAAGGGGTTTATTAATCATAGCCTGACCGGATAGCCTGTTTTCCGTGCCTGATTTTATGTTCATTTCAGTTTTATTCAGCAGGTTTTAGTAGATCTAGACAGCAAGGGATCATTAACTACTAATCATTAAAATATATAAGAATGCTGCTTTCAATATTAATTAAATAAAAAATGTATTATACAAAATGTGCATTTAGTTCATTAAGTAAACCATTATTTGAATATTTTAAACTGTTTTGACAGTCAATGAACAGGGTAAACTTAATGAATCAGAGCTGTTTCTTCAATAACTCCTTGAAAAAATTTAAATATAGTTTAGATAGAGGGTTCTACCTGGAAATCTTATCATCAGAGGTCGGATTGTCCTGGTCAGGCACCAGATCTTAAATTCTTGCGCAAACTGGGCATAAGGATTCTTTGCAATCCCCAAAACATCACTTAAGATTGGATTTATAAGGGATCATTTGGAAATACAACTTTTATGAGACCAGCCTGTCCGGGGCAAGTCACAGTGGAAATTGCCGGCTGGAATTCAAAAAGCTTTAAAACAACCTCGCTTTTGTTATATAATTGATATAATTTAAAGGCTTTAAAATATTATATAGATACTTCCCTAGGTCAGGTTCAGATTTGTCTTTAAAAAAGTCTGGCTGTTCCCAGGAGGTGAAAACAGTTGTGTTGACTTTTCAGAAGAATAAATGGAGCCTCAAGTTAAACTTGAAATTAAAGTTAATCATAGTAATTTGTTTTTTGTTATCGGCCCTGGTATTAATTATTGGTATTTCTATCAACCGTATGGTAGCGGACATATTAGAAGATCAAATTG
>PWMM01000305.1 GCA_003558195.1 Syntrophomonadaceae bacterium | reverse complement strand
CATGGCAGATCCTCTTCATGAAGATGTTGATTCACCCGTAGATGGCCTGACCCATCGCTACCCGGATCGCGTGCTGCTCCTGGTGACTGACCAATGCTCCATGTACTGCCGCCATTGTACGAGACGCAGGATGGCAGGAGGGACCGACAGGCCACGTAGCAAAGAACAAATTGATTTAGCTATTGATTATATCCGCCGCACCCCCAAAGTCCGTGATGTTCTGATCTCCGGTGGTGATGGTCTATTAATTGGCGATGATTTAATTGAGCATATCTTAAAAGAGTTAAAATCAATCGAGCATGTTGAGCTGATTCGTTTCGGCACCCGCACCCCTGTAGTTATGCCTCAGCGGATAACAGATGAACTTTGCGAAATGCTTTCTCACTACCATCCGATCTTTTTAAACACCCATTTCAATCATCCGAAAGAAATCAACGAAGAATCTGCAGCTGCCTGCGAAAAATTGTCCAATGCCGGAATTCCGCTCGGCAATCAGTCCGTGCTTCTGGCTGGGGTCAACGATTGCCCCGCAGTCCTTAAAAAGTTAAGCCATGAACTTCTAAAAATCAGGGTGCGTCCTTACTATATTTACCAGTGTGATCTTTCTCAGGGTATCGAACACTTCAGGACCTCTGTTGGAGCAGGTATTGAAGCCATAGAAAACCTGCGCGGCCATACTACCGGGCTGGGTGTGCCCACCTTTGTTGTCGATGCTCCCGGTGGTGGCGGTAAAATACCGGTTATGCCCCAGTATTTAATCAGCCAGTCTTCGACCAAAGTAGTCCTGCGCAACTTTGAAGGTGGTATTTATGCCTATACTGAACCAAAAAGAGAGGTTGACCCCTCAAAAACCTGTTCCCTCTGCGGTGGAAACCACAACCATTATGATGTAGGCGTTGCTTCCCTGCTTAACGGTCAGGGTGTGGCTATGGAGCCAACAGTAAAAAAAGATAAAAATTGATCTAAAACTGATTGTAAAAAAACCATATAAATGCACCCGGAGAAATTCCCGGGTGCTGAACAGGTAACCCCGGTGCCTGTGTGAACACTAGCTAAGGTTGCAGTCTGAAAGGTAGCAATAATTTTACATAAGTTCACGCAGGCACTGTTATTTTTGGGTTTTTAAATATCTTCTTTTTCCTTTTCTACTACCCGTTTAGCCTTACCGGTTGTGCGTTCTAAAGATCCCGGTTCCATAAGGGTAATGCGGGGTCCAAGGGAAAGTGTAGAACGAAGGCTCTGTTTAATACGGCGCTCCAGTGCTTCTAATGCTTTATAGCGGTCAGTAAATCCTTCCGGGGTTAATTCAACCTGTACTTCCAGATCTTTAATTGTGCCCCTGGTTTTATGTAAGATCAACTGGTAATGGGGAGAAACTTCTTTAAAACCGGCCAGGACCTCTTCGATCTGGGAAGGAAAGACGTTAACTCCCTTGATGATGATCATATCATCGCTCCGTCCGGTAATATAATCCATCCGGCGAATGTTTCTGCCGCAGGAGCATTTTTCTGCTATCAGCCTGGTTATATCACCGGTTCGGTAGCGTAGCACAGGAAAACCTTCTTTTAAAAGGGGGGTAAGAACCAGCTCCCCGGAGTGCCCATCGGGTAATACTGCCCCGCTTTCAGGATCGATTATTTCCGGATAGTAAAGATCTTCTAAAATATGCATACCCGTTTTATGCGGGCACTCACCGGCTACTCCCGGTCCCACCACTTCAGTTAAGCCATAATTCACTGTCGCTATTAAGCCCCATTTTTTTTCAATTTCCTCCCGCATAGCTTCCGAACAGGGCTCACCACCAAATAAACCGATCTTAAGTTGAAAATCAAGTGGATCATAACCCAGGTTGGAAGCAGTTTCAGCCATATACAGGGCAAATGAAGGAGTGCTGACTAAAACGCTGGTTTGAAAATCTTTCATCAGTGAAAGCTGCCTTTCCGTATTGCCACTGGAAAATGGAACCACGGTGGCTCCCAATTTTTCCAGTCCGTAATGTAGCCCAAAGCCGCCGGTAAAAAGGCCGTAACCAAAAGAAACCTGGGCGATATCTTTAGTTGTTACCCCGGCCATCGCGCAGATCCTGGCCACCGCTTCAGACCACCAGTTTAAATCAGTCCGGGTATAACCGGCCACGATCGGTTTTCCCGTGGTTCCGGAAGAGGCGTGGATGCGCAGGATTTTTTCAAGAGGCACTGCTGTCATTCCGTAAGGATAGGCCTGGCGTAAATCGTTCTTTGTGGTAAAGGGGATCTGGTTAAAATTAGCTTTTCCTTCAATCTTACCTGGATTTAAGCCGGTTTCATTAAAAAGCTGCCGGTAAAAAGGGCTGTTAGTATAAGCATGGCGGACCGCTTTTACTAAACCGATCTCTTGAATTTCCTCCAGTTCATTCCAGCTCCAGTTTTTACTTAAAAGTTCCTTTTGCAATTTCAATGACTTCAACTCCTATCTCATATAGGGCTATAATTAAAAAGTATATACCCGTTCACTTGATACAATGGGGACCTGGTTTTTCTTTAAAACTTCCAGGGCTTCAGTAATTTTTTCTACCCGCATCATAATGATGGCGTTATTGGTTGGTTTTTCAATAAAAGAATAAAGGTACTCAATATTAATATCTGCTTTTTGCAGGTACTCTAAGACGCGAGCCAGCCCTCCAGGGGTGTCAGGCACCTCCATGGCGATCACATCGGTGCCTGTAGCCATAATGCCTTGTTCTTTTAAAACCTGGATAGTTTTATCAGGTTGATCTACGATCATCCTTAAAATCCCGAAATCAGACGTGTCCGCAATAGATAGTCCACGGATATTAATCCCGGCCTCTCCGAGAACCTGGGCTACCCGTACCAATCGACCCGATTTGTTTTCCAGAAATACTGATATTTGTTTGATCATATTTTCCCTCCTCTTTAGATCCGGGCATAAAAGCACTTATTCAATCTATTAACCCATATTTCCTGCCTGAATTTATAATTTATAATAGTTATAGCTGAAGGCAGGATTATAAACCCATTGCAAGAAACATCATAAATAGCAAGAAAAGCATTCACAATTATTATAAGGAGCAATAAAACCTTGCCTGTTAATGATCAAAAAAATATTCCTTCATACCTGAAGCTGGGTAAAGAAGAACGGTCGGCAAAAGTTAAACGCTTTAAGCAAAATTTGCACAGCTGTACTTTTTGCCCCCGCAATTGCCGGGTTGACCGCCTGCAGGGTGAAAGAGGGCAGTGTGGAGTAGCATCAGATCTATACATCAGCAGTGCCGGCCCTCATTTTGGAGAAGAACGGGAACTGGTAGGTGGTGGTGGCTCAGGAACCATTTTTTTCTCTAACTGTAACCTGGCCTGTGTATTTTGCCAGAACTGGACTATCAGCCGGGGAATAGATTCAGATAGGCCAGAAAGCATAGAAGAACTGGCCGGCATGATGCTAAACCTGCAGAAAAGAGGCTGCAGTAATATTAACCTGGTTACCCCAACCCCCTACCTTTACCATATAACAGCTGCTATTGACCAGGCTGCCGGTGCCGGCCTGTGTTTGCCGGTAGTTTATAATTGCGGCGGTTATGAAAGAGTAGAGACACTGCAGTTGCTGGAAGGATTAATTGATATCTATATGCCTGATGCTAAATTTGGTTCTGACTGCAGGGGAAAAACTTACTCCGGGGTCCAGGATTACTTCAGCCGTCTAAAAGAAGCCTTAACAGAAATGCAGCGTCAGGTTGGTGATTTAAAAGTTAATTCAGGCGGCCTGGCTTACCGGGGTCTTTTGGTCCGCCACCTGGTGCTTCCGGGTAACCTCGCTGAAAGCGAGAACATTGCCCGGATGCT
>PWMM01000133.1 GCA_003558195.1 Syntrophomonadaceae bacterium | reverse complement strand
AGATGAAGATGAAATCGAAGATCGTTATCAAGATTATGTAGCCCAGTTTGGTGGAGAAGAACAGCTTCAAGAACAGATGGCAGCAGTTGATTTAACCAGAGATGATCTTGAGCAAGATATAAACCGCGAACTGACCATAACAAAATACATTGATCAATACCTGGAAGATTATTACGAAGAAAATCCAGATGAAATAGTGGATGAAGAAAGTATCGATTTAAGTGATGAACAAGTTGAAGAGCAATTCCAGCAACTACTAAACCATTATAATAACCTGAAAGAAATGTTGGAGGAAGATGATCCCGATATGCCCCGGGAACAGTTAGAAGCACAATTAATGCAAATAGAAGAAGCTTATGGTGAAATGTTAGAGGAAGATAATTATGACGCTATTAAGCCAATTATAAGAGAGGAAATACTTGAGAGACGAATAGCCCAGGAAAGACAGGCAAAAGAACAGCAGATCCTTAATGATCATTTTGAAGAACTTCGAGAAGAAAGTGACATTGAAATAAACTTCTAATAATTTAGTGTAGAATTATTCCTTGTCATAGGCTATTGATATTGGGAAGATGGAATGCTAACAATCATCAATTATAAAATGGTGTGTACTTTTTGAAGATTTTAGAAAATTATAAAAACCTGGGCAATAATCAAGCTACCTTGAGCATAGCTTTAGCTTTTGCGGTTATTGCCATTTCTTTTGCCGCCATTTTTATCCGTCTCTCAGATGCTCCATCCTTAACAATAGCTTTTTTTCGCCTGTTCATTTCATTAATAATCTTAACCCCTCACCTGATTATGAATAGGAACCAATTCCGCCTTTTAACGATATCAGACCTGGCAGGTATGGGGATTAGCGGATTTTTTTTAGCAGGTCATTTTTACTTGTGGATTACCTCACTGGAACATGCCCCGGTTTCCGTTTCGGTTATCCTTGTTTCAGTCCACCCGGCCATGGTAGCCCTGGCAGGTTATTTTTTCCTGGGAGATAAAATCCCTAAGCGCTTTTTCCTGTCAATGACCCTGGTTCTGATGGGTACTGCTGCTATAGCGTCAGAGAGTATTACCGCATTTACCGAAGGATCAACCGAACTTCGCGGGGCCATCATGGCTTTAGGAGGTGCCGCCATGATGGCTGGCTATTTACTGGTTGGACGCCGATTGAGACAAAGTTTAACAACTACAATATATGTGAGCGGCACTTACAGCGCTGCTGCTTTTTTACTTTTTTTAACTGCCATTATTACAAGGACAGCGTTAACCGGTTATCCGGTTCAAGAGTACCTGCTTTTCATTGCCCTGGCCATTATCCCTACTTTACTTGGCCATACTGTTTTTAACTGGGCATTAAAGAAAGTCCGGGCCTCATTAATTTCATTACTATATTTAGGGGAACCCCTGGGGGCTACTTTACTGGCCTTTTTTATCCTCAGGGAACTGCCAACAAACCTCCAGGCTTCAGGTAGCTTAATCATTCTTATAGGCCTATACCTGGTTATAAAAAGCGAATCGAGCTCAGCATAAAAGAAATCTCAGGCCGTTCATTCAGGCACTGACATGAAAAGAAAAGAGCATTAACCAGTTAAGTCTGCTTTAATTTGTACAGCTGAAACCTGCCTAAGAGAGCTTAAGCAAACCAAGAGCGCTAGTTTGGGAAATCCTGGCAATTCAAGTCTGAAGCTTGCTAGCAGTTAAGAAATCCTCCATTTTAGGGTAGCGTTAGGTAGACTTTTAAACAAATAAGCCCCACAAGATAGGCAGCTCAGGTCAATCACAATCCATAGCTCCAGCCTGATACACCCGCTAGTTGAAATGATGGTAAGGCAAGCTAAGCAGCTTTACTGGGAAATTGCTGATCAGTTTAAAAAAGAATCTACTAAAAGACCCCTTTTCCGACGAACAAATTGGAAAAGGGGTCTTATTTGCTAGCATCCTATCTTAATTGTTCTTAGTCATCCAAACCATAATTAAAAGCCTTTAAATTAATATCTTTAATTTTAGAAGGCAGGTTTTTTTCCAGGGCTTGAACAAGGTTCTCCCGGGAAACAATATTTCGCTGTTTTAAGATGACTCCTAAAAACAGAGAATTGATAACCTTCAGATTACCTATCTCTAAAAGCGCCTCTTTAAAATCGTAACCAAATTCATTCTTATGCTTGCCATTGGCTACATCCTTGCTGTCATAAACAATCAGGCAATCTTCTTTAACGTTGCCCACATATCGATCATAAGCCTGCTGGGTCAACGCAAGCACTAAATCAGGGGAGGCACATTTTGGATAATAAAGCTCAGTCTCTGAAATAACGACTTGGGCTTCAGAGTAACCACCTCTTGCAGCTATGCCATAAGTGGAAGTTAAAGAAACATTATTACCATCCAAAATTGCCGCTTCACTTAGGATACGCCCGGCTAAAATAAGGCCCTGTCCGCCTTCTCCTGCCAGGACCACTTGCCAGTTCTTGTTCATTATTTCTCCCCCCCCCGACCGGATTCTGATGCAGCAGGATTTATTTCCCTGTAAACGCTTAAAAAGTCTGGTCGATCTTTGTTTACCAGCTCGCCAGTCACGAGGTAGTTAGCTTTTTCTTTATCATCCAGTTTTTCATAACGTGATTTTGCCACAGTCATTTCTTTTATATAATTCATCATTTCAATGGTATCACCAGGAACATTTCTTCTTCCAAAATGAGTTGGGCATGTATTAATTGCCTCTACCACGTTGAAGCCTTTTTTCTGAATAGCGGTTGTAATAAATTTTTTAAGTTGTGTAACATGATAAACAGTACTGCGAGCTACATAATTGGCTCCACATTCTTCAGCTAACCCGCAAACATCAAAAGCAGGCTCTGCCACACCAATAGGCGAGGTAGTAGTTTTTGATGAAAGCGGAGTAGTCGGTGAATATTGTCCGCCAGTCATACCGTAAGTAAAGTTGTTAGATATAATCGCTGTTATATCTATATTCCTGCGAGCGGCATGTATGAAATGATTACCCCCGATAGCCAGGGCATCCCCATCTCCCATTAAAGCAATAACATGCAGATCAGGATTGCCGAGTTTAATCCCTGTTCCGAAGGCTAAAGCTCTGCCATGGCTGCCATGGAAAGCATGGGTATTCATGTAATCATCAGCTTTCCCCCAGCAACCAATTCCAGTACTAACCACAACCTGGTGGGGAGGTATCTCCAGATCGGCCAGGGAATCGGTTATTGCCCGGAGTAAAATACCATTACCACAACCTGCACACCACATCAGAGGCAGTGCATCTTCTTTAAAATACTCTTTATAGCTTAGAGTAACTGCCATTATTTCACCGCCTCCTTTATTGAATTCATTATAATCTCTGGCCTGATTAATTCTCCGTCAATTCCTGAAGCCAGATGAACCGGAGTATTGGTTCTATTCACCCGATTAACTTCATGAATAACCTGCCCCTGGTTCATTTCAGCAACAACTACTGCCCCAACTTTAGCTAAAGCATTTTGGACCTCTTGGTCGGGAAACGGCCACATTGTGATCAGCCTCAAAAGATTCACCTTAATACCTTCTTTTTCAGCCTCCCCAACCACGTATTTGCAAACTCTTGAGGAACAACCGAATGATATTAAGGTTACATCAGCATCTTCAGGACCAAAGTACTCTACTTCAATAATTTCATCAGTATAGTTATAAATCTTATTTTTTAACCTGGTTAGAAGCTGCCTGTTAATACCATATTTAAAATTAGAGTACCCTGTTTCACAATGGCAAGTACTGGAAGCATGAACAATATGCTTATCTCCGTATGCAGCCATGTGCGGAACCAGGTTTTCATCAGCCTGGTAAGGTAGAAAATCTTCAGGAGCAACGGTT
>PWMM01000159.1 GCA_003558195.1 Syntrophomonadaceae bacterium | reverse complement strand
TGTCCAGAAGGCTTCTTCAGCGGTTCTTGGGGCAAATATAGCCCTGGGGAATTCGCCGCTCCCAGCATGAAGCGCGAACAATAAGTCACCCTGTTCGGTTCTTGTAGCCATACCCGTAGCCGGGCCGGGGCGCTGACCGAGCACAATTACCAGAGGTGTTTCGCTCATTCCCACCAGTGAAAGTCCTTCCACCATCAAGGAAAAGCCCCCACCTGAAGTGGCTACCATGGCCCTGGCTCCGGCGTTTGCCGCTCCAATAGACATATTGATGGCAGCTATTTCATCTTCGGCCTGTTCGAAAGCAAGCGGGAGGCGGTCAACCTGTTTAGCCATGTACTGCATTACTCCACTGGCCGGGGTCATGGGATATGAACTAATAAAGCGACATCCGGCTGCAAGGGAACCCAGTGCCAGCGCTTCATTGCCGGTTAATACCAGATTTTTATTAAAGTTACCCTTTTGTAAATGGCATCTACAGTGCCCCGAAAAATTGTCTCTGGCATAAACGGCACCGGCCCGGGCTGCTTTAATGTTAGCCTCTGCAATAGCGTTTCCTTTACTTTGGAACAACCTTTTAAGGCTGCTTTCCAGGATTTTTGGATCACCATTAAGCACCTGCCAGGCTGCTCCTGCAGCGACTGAATTGCCCATTACTGCTTTGCCACCGTGTTCTTTACCTAATTCCTCCATAGGCAGGGGAAGAGCGTTTGGAATAGAATTAACCGTATCGATTTTCTGGTCATAAATAGTAACTCCACCTGGGTTTAACTCTCCGGCATGTAAATCAAGTGAAGCTTTATCCAGGGCTACCAGGACTTCTAAATTATCGCTAAATGAATAAACCGGGTAGTTGGCGGTACGAACCTGGTAAAAATTATGGCCGCCGCGCACCCGGGAGTAATAATCCTGGTAAGCGAACAAGTGCAAGCCCTGGTCGGCAAGGGAGCGGGATAAAATCGAAGCAATTGTATTGATACCCTGCCCGGCTTCCCCACCGACTTTTACTGAATAGTCATGAGCATTCAAAAAATAATACCTCCTTTTTGATCATTGTTAAGAGTAGAAACTGTAAAATGATAGACATTATAACAATAGTTTTAATCTAGATCTAATGAACAGTCAAATTATTATAAGACTGTAAAAACCGATAAGGATCTGTCAATCAGAATCGGTTAACTATTACTTGAAAGTCCGTTAAAGGAAGTGAAGCAAATAAAGTTGAATAGACGGATAAAAGGCAGGCCAGGTTACCCTTTAAAAGCAGTTAGGTTTGAACTATTGTATACTAATTGTCAATAAAAAGTTGCAAAAGAACTATAAATTAGTTCTTTTCAGTTAATTTTCCACTAACCCAGATACCGCTAACAGATCTTCCGTCAGGGTGGTACATAGTGCCCTGGCCGTGACCAAGGCCATTTTTAAAATAGCCCATGTATCTTTCACCACCGGGAAAGGTCATTGTGCCATAGCCATCAATTATTCCGTGCTTGAATTCGCCGGCATATTTTCTGCCCTGGGGATGCACTAAGGTGCCGTCACCGTGAGACTTGCCATTTAAGAATCCACCGGTGTATCTTTCACCACCAGGAAAGGTCATCGCACCATAGCCAGTAATCGTACCCACCCAGAATTCACCACTGTAGCTTCTGCCATCCGGATGCCTCCAAATCCCCTGGCCGTGTGGTTCTCCATCCAGCAGGGGGCCTTTATAGAGACCTCCCCGCCATTCTATTATTTCTTCCCCCATATAATCCTGTTCACCTTGATTAGCGGGCTGTGCAGGATCTTCATCTGCGGGATCAGGTGCTGGTCCTCCTTGCTGCACACCTGCAGGAGGTGGACCAGATGTTTGAGGAGCACTGGTTTCTAAGTGGCTAACGTCAGGTTGTTCTCCAGTAACCGCTTCGACTTGTTCTTCTTCCAGGTCAGCTGGTTCTGGTTCATTTAAGACCTCTTCTTCAGGCTCAGAAAGTTCATCTTCCTGATCCTGGGCTGTTTCAATGTCATTTTCTTCAGTATCAAGATCTTCAAATATTGTGTTATAAGCAAAATCTGCATCACTATCATTTTCAGCAGTTTCATCATCACGGGTAAGGATTAAATAAAAAGAGGTTGCGCTGAGTGATAACAGGAATGTAGCGATCAGGATAATAGCAACACGGCTATAATTTAAATTGCTTAAGAACGATTTTTTCCCTTCGCTATAAGGTGGTAAAGAAATTAGTTCAGGCACTGCAGTATTTTCAAATTCTGATATCTGGCTGGCTTCAATCCATTCTCTCATCGTATGATTCCATATTAAATCATCTGGATTTAGCCGGCTGTTTTCTACTTCCTGTTTTAGTTCATTAAAGCTATAAGGGCCTTCTATCTGATAGTCTTTGTAGGCATACCATTGGATTTCCATGCAATCAAGGCCCCCTTGAAAATCATTTTAAGATCGAGATAAATATTTATTTTTTCCTGCTAATCAACAAGATTACCCCTAACCCAGTTTCCGCTGACTCTTCTGCCATCCGGATGGTACATGGTTCCTTCACCATGCGCTACACCGTTTATCAGGTACCCTACATATCTTTCACCGGTAGGAAAAGTTAAGGTTCCGTAACCTGTTACGTTGCCCTCATAAAACTCCCCTTGATACCGGCGCCCGCTTGGGTGAATCCAGGTTCCTGTGCCATGAGGTCTGCCTTCCATAACAGGACCGGAATAGGTCCCGCCCTCGTAAGGCATGTCGGTTACAGCCTGGTCATCATCATAATCGTCCTGGCTTTGCGGAGGCTCTGAACTGGTTTGTTGTGGTTGCTGTGGTTCTGGGTCAGGTTCAGGTTCAGGCTCTGGTTCCGGCTCAGGTTCAGGCTCGGGTTCAGGCTCCAACTCAAGGTCAGGCTCTGGTTCTGGTTCGGGTTCAGGCTCTGGTTCAGGTTCAGGCTCAGGTTCAGGCTCCGGTTCTGGTTCATCTTGTGTTTCCAGGTCTTCTTCAGTCTCTGTTTCTTGCTCCAGATCTTGAAGAGCTGACCCATTTTCCCCGCCCAGTATACCACCTGAAAACAGGGCAAAAACCAGGATTCCGGTTAAAACTACAGCACCTGCTCCGATCATGGCGCCCATGGGAAGCCGCTTTTTTTCTGCAGCAGGTTCCTGGTGGATAGCTTCTTTAAAAGCCGAAGGATCGGGGGCAGTAGACTCAAGCTCAAATTTATCACCGGTAAGTGCTGCTTGAAATTCGGGTACGCTTTGGAAGCGGTCATTTGCTTTTATTGCTAACGATTTAAGTAAAGCACTTTCCTCAGCTTCACTGATCTCTACTTTGAGCTCGCTAGGCGGTAAAAGAGTGTCTTCAACCATTCTTTCCAAAGCTTCGGGAGGCTGTTGTCCGGTTATTAAATGATAAAAGGTTGCTCCTACAGCGTAAATGTCGGTCCATGGTCCCTGGATCCCTTTGCTGCGGTATTGTTCCTCGGGAGCATAACCCGGTTTTAAAATAATAGATAAGCTGTGCCCTTTCTCGCTGGCTGCCTGGCGGGCTGCCCCGAAATCGATTAAAATGACCTGCCCTTTATGGTTAATAAAAATATTATCGGGGCTGATATCGCGGTGAAGTATGTTAACTGAATGAACTTCTCTAAGAGCGTCTAAAACAGGCATAATAATGCCATGAGCCTGGTCCAGGGGTAGAATCCCTCCTGAATTGGCCAGGTGTTCTTTCACCGTTATGCCTTCAACATAACTCATGACAAAATAAGCTGTTCCGTTGGCTTTAAAAAAGTCGCGCACTGATACAATATTGGGATGGCCTTCAAATTGGGCCAGGGTTCTTGCTTCCTGTAAAAATTTATCAAGTCCGTATTCATACTGGCTGCCCATACT
>PWMM01000196.1 GCA_003558195.1 Syntrophomonadaceae bacterium | reverse complement strand
TGTCTGCAAAGGAGTGGCGTGAAGAGTCTCTTGGATGGGTCCACAGGGATTACTTCCGAGCACTCATTCAGGCACTCTCTGAGCCCGGCAGCCGCAAAAAACCCGGTGGCGGCCGGAAGCTGTCCCGTTCTTGCCCCCATAAGGAAACAAGTGAGGATTTAGGGCCCGATTTCTGCCGTGAACCTCTGCAGTTGCGCATGCCTTTTTCTAAATGATCAGAAAAAAGAGCCTGCAAACCTTGTGTTGGCACAAGAGTCATTTCACAGCTGAGGGATCAGGCTTTTTCCCCTGATCCACTGGGATTACTGACCGTGAGCCGTCTGGATTTTCTTTTGGGTCTGATCACCCTGCTGGTGCTGTTGCGGGTCATAGCCCGTATTTTGGACAGCCGTTCCAGGATTGGGCGATTCAGAATTTTCAGCGCCGCCCTCAACGTGGTGCTTTTGCCCCTGGTGTTCGTGGTTGGAGGCGACCTTCTGCTGGCCCTCTTGAAGGTGGCTGAATATCCCGATGTGGAGGCAACCCTCAGGCCCATCATATCGCTGCTCGTCCATCTGTCGGCGGCCTGGGCAGTGGGGCGGCTCCTGGAGCGGTATTTCCAGAGTTGTTCCGAAGATCGTCTGGGCGGACGCATGTCCAAACTGGACATCGGCCTCATCTACATTCTGATTTTTATCCTGGCCATCAGCCTCTACGTCTGGAGGCAGGGGTACACCCTCACGGGCATCTGGGTTTCCACCGGTGTGGCAGCGGCATTCTTTGGTTTTGCCTTGCAGCGGACTCTTGGGGATCTTCTGGCTGGAATGGCCTTGAACTGGGAGCGCCCCTTCAGCATCGGGGATTGGCTGGAAATGCCCGATGGGAGAATTGGGCAGGTGGTGGATATCAATTGGCGTGCGACCCACCTGCGCGGCTGGGACAATACCACACATGTGATTCCCAACTCGCGCATGGCCTGGGATCCCTTCAAGAACCTTCATGGGGAAGATCGACCCTATGCACCCTGGTATTTCGTGCATATCCCTGCAGAAGTGAACCCGCGCATGGTCAACGCAGTGCTGCTGGATGCGGCCATGCACTGCGGGAGCATCATGAAGCAGCCCGTTCCCGTGGTTCGCCTGGTGGATGCCGAGGGACCGCCTTTTCGCTACATGGTCTGGATACACGTCAAAAATTATCCAACCATGTTTCAGGCCCGGGAAGAACTCTACCGGGAAATTCACCAGCGGCTGCAAACACTGGGCATCAAAGCTTCACCGACCATTCATGAGTTGCGCACTCGTCGGGCCGACGTCACTGCATCCGAGCCCCCTCCGCTCATGCTCGTTTTGAAGTCCATGGAGATATTCAGGGACCTTTCCCACGAAGAGCTGGAAAAGGTGGCGGCCCGCAGTGAATACCGATTGCACAAGGCGGGGGATGTTTTACTGGCGGAGGGGACTCAAAGCAATGCCTTTCATGTGGTTGCGGGAGGTCTCGTGGACTGCGTGGTCAAGCTGGCCGATGGATCGCAAAAAGTTCTGGAAACCCTGGGCCCTGGAAAACATTTTGGCATGGGCACCCTGCTGACTCCTGAAACCGATTTTCTTCAATTCATCGCCAAATCGGAGGTGACCCTCATTGGGATTGACCTGGAATGTGTGAGCCAGGTGGCTGCCGCCCATGGGGACATGATGGATCGCCTGACTATGGCCATCAAAAGGCGCCTGGAAACTGCCGACTCGATCCGTGCGGCCCATCAGCAGCATGTCCGGGGACCTTCTCTAAGAGACCTTCGACAAAGAATCAGGCAGCTGCTCCAGAAAAGACCCTGAATGGTTCTTCCTTTTCCTTTTTCAATGAGGCCGGAGCGGAATTGCTCCGGAAAATCCCTGATCAGGTGAACCTCGACGACTTCCTGAACAAGCTTCAATGAGGCCGGAGCAAAAATGCTCCAGAAAATCCCTACACGGACGAGGTCCCCGAACTGGTTGACTAGCTTCAATGAGGCCGGAGCGGAATTGCTCCGGAAAATGAGAAGACCCCGAGCAAACCCAAGTTCCGCCAGATCGCTTCAATGAGGCCGGAGCGGAATTGCTCCGGAAAATGTATTCACCCCAGGAAACAGACGCGAAAATCCTGCAGAGCTTCAATGAGGCCGGAGCGGAATTGCTCCGGAAAATAAAAAGGCGGGGGAGAAACAAAACGGTTTTACGTCTAGCTTCAATGAGGCCGGAGCGGAATTGCTCCGGAAAATGACAGGGATACTGGCATGGATGACGCTGCCGATATGGCTTCAATGAGGCCGGAGCGGAATTGCTCCGGAAAATAACCGGCACAGGTCATGCGACAATGGCCAGCAACATGCTTCAATGAGGCCGGAGCGGAATTGCTCCGGAAAATTGCCCAGAACCTCTGATATCCAGCTGAAAACGGAGGGCTTCAATGAGGCCGGAGCGGAATTGCTCCGGAAAATGGCGCAATGAACAAGGTGGCCGCAATCCATGCACTCTAGCTTCAATGAGGCCGGAGCGGAATTGCTCCGGAAAATGCTCCCTATTTTGCCCGTGATGATTATGGCCTGATCGCTTCAATGAGGCCGGAGCGGAATTGCTCCGGAAAATTTCGCAGGACAGACTCAAAACTATGCCTGGTACTAGCTTCAATGAGGCCGGAGCGGAATTGCTCCGGAAAATGACCGGATAGAGCGGGTGATTGACGTTTCCGGGCGGCTTCAATGAGGCCGGAGCGGAATTGCTCCGGAAAATTCTGTCAGCCTTGAAATCACTGGCGAGGTCGTCTGGCTTCAATGAGGCCGGAGCGGAATTGCTCCGGAAAATGAGCGGCACTGCGTGTGGCTACACCCTGAGGGGACGCTTCAATGAGGCCGGAGCGGAATTGCTCCGGAAAATCAACCAGTCCGGCTCTATTGATGTTCTTCCAGCACTGCTTCAATGAGGCCGGAGCGGAATTGCTCCGGAAAATTCAGCAAGCCGGAACGCCCCCTCACTGTCAAACCAGCTTCAATGAGGCCGGAGCGGAATTGCTCCGGAAAATTGCACAAGATTGTATGGTGTAACTCGTGCCGACATGCTTCAATGAGGCCGGAGCGGAATTGCTCCGGAAAATGAGTGGACCACCCATACTTTGACGCCCTGGTCCTCGCTTCAATGAGGCCGGAGCGGAATTGCTCCGGAAAATGCCGTGAGAAGTTGATGATCTTGCTTGAGGGATAGTAGCTTCAATGAGGCCGGAGCGGAATTGCTCCGGAAAATGAGCCGTGCAAAAGCGGCTCAAACCCGTGATCCCGGCTTCAATGAGGCCGGAGCGGAATTGCTCCGGAAAATGCCCATTGCAGTGACCATACAGGTGGAAGATGGGCGGCTTCAATGAGGCCGGAGCGGAATTGCTCCGGAAAATGGGTGCCAACTGTGACACCCAATCATCGGCGGACAAGCTTCAATGAGGCCGGAGCGGAATTGCTCCGGAAAATTACGATATCCTGTTCGGTGCCCGTTTGGTCCGGCCCGCTTCAATGAGGCCGGAGCGGAATTGCTCCGGAAAATTTGTGTTGCAGGTTCGCCATGTCCGTGACGGTAAAGCTTCAATGAGGCCGGAGCGGAATTGCTCCGGAAAATCTGCAGATTGGACAGAACCCAGCGACTTCATCAACTAGCTTCAATGAGGCCGGAGCGGAATTGCTCCGGAAAATGCCTCCAAGAGCCCGGTTTCGTCAATGGGTTCCTCGGTGCTTCAATGAGGCCGGAGCGGAATTGCTCCGGAAAATAATGGAGAAGGGTGGGAGTACTGCGGCTCAAATACCGCTTCAATGAGGCCGGAGCGGAATTGCTCCGGAAAATGCCGCTGGTATTCGCAACTGCAAATCCTCTCACAGGAGCTTCAATGAGGCCGGAGCGGAATTGCTCCGGAAAATTTCAGAGGAAGGGGGGACTAAATGGGCACACTTATCAGCTTCAATGAGGCCGGAGCGGAATTGCTCCGGAAAATACTGCCAGTTCCGCAGACTGCTCCGTGTATTGCTGGCTTCAATGAGGCCGGAGCGGAATTGCTCCGGAAAATGGTGCACTTCTAATGCCACTTTTTGCGCCCATTGACAATGTGTTTTGCGAGAGGGTGATCCTTTTTTTTGGAAAGCAAGTTTTTCTGGTGTGGCCAGAAGTCATGATATGTGTGCATCCTATTCATTTTTCAAAGAGTTTCTATATGGCGAGTGCTCACGGGGTTTTGTGCACCACCGAACCGCTCACCCCAAGAGGGCGAAGTGATCAAACCACGACAGCATCATTCTCTAATGGTTCGAAGCCCTTGCCCAGACTTTTGACCTTGGGCTTCACGTTATCTGCGGGACCCAGGTCCATGATCAAAACATGATCTTCGTCATGCTTTATAATGGAGGAGAGTGCGTCTTCCAGACGAAGCTTACGAACGGCATTCAATCTGCATTGAAAAATGGAGAGTTGCAGCCATTCGCCAAATCCTTGCATGGTTTTGTAGATTTTGCGCCAGCGGCGGGGGTCCCGGACATCGTAACAAACAATATAAAGGCGTTCCATGCTTCTCAACTTTATCTTGTTAAAAAAACAGGGTAGGTAGGAATTTCGTTTGCCAAGTGTCGAATCAGAAGCCGTGCCTGTACTTCGAACAGTTGACGATAGTTGATTTTGTATTTGAAAATGGGATGCGTAACTTCCTGCTGAAGCCTTCTTTCAAAGGCCTGAATAAATCTTTTTCGACCACTGTCTTTTAGGTTGCAGCTGCCAGCAGCGGAGACGAAGTCTTCCAAATTCAATTCACCATTGTTAATAACGGTGATAACAACAGAATCCGCAACCAGAGGCCGAAATGGCTCCATCATGTCCAGCGCAAGAGCTGGTCGCCCGAAACGGGGTTGATGAAAGAATCCCCGGTACGGATCAAGCCCCACTGCGGACAAGGCGGTGGTCCATTCCCTTGTGAGCATGGCATAGGCAAAGGAGAGCAGGGCATTGATTGGATCTTTGGGAGGCCTTCGATTTCGTGTCTTAAAATCGAAGCCCATTTCAGTTACATTCTCACGGATCATGTTTCGGAAATTCTGGAAATAGCGGTTTGCCGCAGCACCCTCTACTCCCAGAAGGCTGGCAATGGAGCTGGCTCGTGCGGCTTGGCGCATGTCTTCCCTCAAACTTGTCAATACATTTCTATGGGTTTTGTCATCTTCTTCCCGTTTACGCCAATTACGGCGAAGCATGGTTCGGCAATTCATGACTTTACCAGCAACCAAGCGTCTTGCCAGATCCAAACAGCTTACCTCGTCGAAGCTGCGCTGGTATTGGGTGGTACGGGTTTCCACGTTGCGATGTCCTGTGCTGACGGTGTGGCCTATGAACCAACCGCCATAGGACATCCAGGTCACAGGTATTTCCCTACGGAGGCATTCGTGAAGTGCTGGTGTGGTCAAAACCGCTGTTCCAAATAAGGCCACTTGGGAAACTTCGCTCAGCCGGGCAGTGGCCACTCGCTCTTTGTCCTGTTCCACGATCAAAAGGTCACCATCTTTGCGCACATAAGCGCGCCGGGATTGGACATAAAGCGGACGTGCTGTGTCCTGTCCCGCAAAGATTGGCCTTGGGTGAACTGATGAACGGCTCAAAAAGCGGACTTCATCAGGCAGGCATATACCCGCCAACGAGCAGCGTGGGCATTTTGGACTGTCTTCCAGAGGTTCCGGAATATGGCCCAGTTCTGCGGTGCGGTGCAGATCCGCAAGCGCGTCTAATGTTCGTTTTCGCAGCGTTTCATCAAAGGGAACCCTGACGCGCTCTTTGGAGGCTACGAAATAGACCACCCCTTCATTACAGGAGTAGCCGTGTTCCTCCAAAAGCAGTCCCTGAGCGCAAATCTGAACCTGCTCCGGCTCATACACTCCCGAGGCCGCCTTGTGTGGACGCTTGCCGCGCTTATAGTCTACCGGAGTCACAACAAGGCCTTCCCCTTCCACCAGGTCCATTTTGGCGATGAGTCTCAGTCGCTCTGAGGATAGACTCACAGACCGTGCGTGTATGTGTTGGAACTCATCCGGTTCCGCTGGCAGAATTCCGCTTGTGCGGTCCACTCGGCGGTGCCTGAGAGCTCCGTCCACAGTGTATTCATTGTGTCGAAACTCCCCCTGTACCCACATCAGATAGGCCAGGCGAGGGCAATAGACATGCTCATTGAGCATCCGGGCGGGAATGAGGGGTATTTCGTTCATGGTGACATCTCGGGGCTGAGGGAGCGGTTGGCGGGACAAAAGCCCCATCTCCTTGATACAGTATGTTTTAGCTGCCTTAAGTGTTGAGACTTTCTTTTCAGATCATCATGAGTCAAGCGGGAAAGGCTATTGAAAAGTTTCTGTACTTTCCATTAGTTATGCGCCTGGACCGATACACTTCAACAATCCCCATCTTGTACAGATATTCTCGATCGACAACGATATTCTGCAATTCCTTCAGCGCCAGCAAAGACCTAAGTATGTCGACGTCGATCGGATTTTCCCAGATAGGCCAGGTCCAAATCACATTCTGGCCCCGTCCTTGTGTGAACCCGGTTGTCTCAAGTCGAGTACCATTCGGAGCTGTTGGAAAGAGAGGTAAAGCCTCAATAGCGAGACGGTTGGCACCTCGTACCGTTTTTGAAGGGTCTTTTGAAGGATCTGTCCATCTTTGTGCATAACGTCTGTCATCGAATGGATCCCAACGCAGGCTGGGTCTGGGATCATCATATTTCCAATTTTGCAGCAAAGCGGTCCTTAAATGGGTTGCGTCTGTGTTTTGGGTCAGCTCGTACATGGAGCCTAAAAAATGTTGATGGCCCGCACCGCCCATGGTGCGAAATGCTGTGTCCGCAATGTTTCCTGTTTTTTTTCCATTGACTACAGATTCGACAATCTCGCTGCCAAATGCTGCCATAAAGTCCGCATAAGTTCGATCTTGGTTTTTGGAATCACTACAGCAGGCAAGGACGTGCTCTCTGAAGACAGGACAGGGTATGCTCAAGTCTTTAGCGATAGTGAAGGCATAGTCACCATCGGGGCGGCGTAAAAAGGAGTCCAATCCGGTAATCCATTGATTAACGTCCAGTTCTTTGGCTATTAGAAGAGAGGGCCGCCAGCCTCCAATGCTTTGCCAGCGCATGCGAACCTTCAGTTCTGGGTACATCATGGTGGTCACACGAAGTGTTCCAAGGGCCGCGAGATATCCCAGGGGATTGCACCCGTTCAAGCCTGTTAAAGAAAATTCAGACATTTTTGCTTCCACGTTGTGTATACTCCTCTACTTCGCTCCTCCGGTGGTCTGAAAGTCGAACCATGGCCTCCAAATAAGCCAAACCCCACCAACCAAAGTGTCGATTCAGTCGCCAAAATCGCTCTGGAATTCCCGAGTCGAGCCGATGCAGCTCAGTTTTGCTTGAAGCTGCGTATTCCAGGTTTCGGAAACCCAACAAAACATGTGTTGCTTTTTCGTCGTCGACTATGGGAGCAAATGGTCGACAATGGCCATGATGGCTGGCTATAAGATGTAAAAGCAAGTCCCTGGCGAGTTCTTCACGGGGCAGAGAGATCGGATTGCTTTCCAACAGGCGCACAGAAAGAAGTTCATGTCGACCTCCTCGAGGATACCCGGCCCGTTTGCGCGCTGATTCGCTTTCTTTTCGCCCCTGAGGCATGTTTTGGGATTTTGCAAGCAATGGTCCCCGTATCCAGGGGTTTCCGTTGTGAAGCCAGGCTTGAAAACGTGGATCAGCTTTTCCTAAGTCATGGTACAGGGCAGCATTTTCGACAATTGAGGATAAATTATTATCCAGACCGCATTTGTGTGCGAACCATGCCGCGAGCTTGGCAGTGCCGGTCAGGTGCTCATCGAGCAAAGACCAGGTGGTGCTAGATGCCGTTGAATCGTCTTCATCACTAAAATCGTCCGCTTCGGTTGCAAAAAGGTTGAGGCGCTGTCGTCCCAGCAGCGTCAAGCCTCCGGTCGGGCTCAGTATGACATTGAATCCGGGTAAAAGTCCGGCGGCAGAAGTTTTAATCCAGTCGAGTTCTGGAGGTATGGCTGGGTTATCGGCAATTGCGGCAAGACATGCCTTCAATTCATCATATAAAATATCCGGGTCATCCGCCCAGATATGCGGCCCATATTCAGCGTAATGACGAAGGGGCTCAAGGACTTCACCGGGCGGATATTGATCAAGTACCGCCATATGTAAGCGTAAAATTGCCTTATCCCTTGCCAGCGCATAGGCTCGGTCTCCCCAGTCTGGCGTTGGTGTACTGCTTCCCAGTGTTGCAAGGGTTTCCCACCCCTGTAAATCTGCGGGAATCACTACGACATCTCCAGGTCGCAATTGTGATGGAGATTGGATCGTCTGCACATCGTTGCGTCCACGCCATCGGACTACACGCCGTGCGGCGGTAGAATCTTCACTAGGCTCTCCAATTGCTTCGATCCCTTCAACATCAACACCTTGGTCGAGTGTTTCCCCCGCCAGCCAACGTCTCATCTGGTTGAATGGAACGGAAAGGCATTCCGGTGCAGCAGGTGGGCAAAGGATCACCGCATCCTGCAACCGAACTTCGTCTGTGCCAGTCAGGTCTGCTCTCCAGCAAACTTGGACATCAGCAGGACTGCTGCGAGGGCCATGCAAAAACAAGGCGATTTCGGGAAGGGTACAGGGCTCGGGTTCGGTCTGAGCCAATGCATCCACATGAGCCGGTAAGAGGATGGGTGCATGGGTTGCTGGTGAGTTCAGGCCGTCAATATTTATATCCTGAATGAGACGGTTCAGGGCGGCTATGCCCATATCGATGGAGTCATCATCTTTTATACTATCAACCAACCACTTCCATGTATTGGACAATGCCTCGGCATAAACAGGATCTTCCTCACTTTTTTCCATTTGGTCTTGCCGAATCAATATGCTGCCCATTGCTTTGATTGAGCGCCCCATGCGGTTTAGCCTGCCGAAACGCTGGCGCAGGGCATCCAGGCTCGCGCATTCTGTGACCAGCAGGTCGAAGTCCAAATTGGCCCCCACCTCGAGTGTTTGGGTGGCGATGACGTAAACTGGTTCTACAAGCGACCTTCCAACAGAGGTGTTTGCTGAAAGAACAGCAAGTGGGCCTTTCGTTGTTGTGTCTTTATCAATTGGTCTCATTCTGCCGGTTAGCAGTACGGCACGGTTGCCATGCTTTTTTGATAGTATAGCGTGTGCGGCGCGAGCAGTGGCGACACGATTGCAGAAAACCACCAAAGCTGGGGCGTTTGGAGCCTCGCCGGAGGTCTTGTTAGTATCAAACGGTTGTGCATGGTTTTCATGCCATCTTTTGATAAGCAATTCCGCCTGCTCAGCCATAGATTTTGCCATTTCAGCATCTGCAGCTTTGCCTTTTGCTTTTTCTGCTATGTGGAGGGTTGCCGGTTTTGATGCCAACTGCCGTTTTCCCAAAGGGTGCTCAGGATTCTGGGACTCACCAGATGTGTCAATGAGTATGTCCGTGATGCTCGAGGGTGGTGTGGCGCTCATGACAACTGCTTGAAAGGGGATTGAAAGTGGGTTTGTTGCCCAATTGCGATATTTTCCAATTGCCTGCAAGGTTTCCATGAATGGCTGTGAGCAGTGGGCCTCATCGAGCAATATCAGACTGTCGTTGGCAGCGAGACCTGCCTGTATCGGCCAAGCCTTGGAAGACCGACCGTAAGCTCTGAACAAAAGCCGTGAGCCAATCTGGTCTACGGTGCTGGCCACAATGATCGGCTGAACAGGACTCTTCGCCCAGGCATCGGAACGATACATGCCCCCTCGAAGCTGGAAGCAGGCCAAAGGAAGTTGATTTCCGGCAAGTTTTCTCAGTTTATCAGCGACGACCTTGATAATCCCCTTTGTTGCTGTGCTTAGTTGTGTGGAGAGTCTGGATGCTCTGTCAAAAGCCTCATCCACGATCACACGTCGATCCACTACAAAAAAGATTCTACGAGGTGCGGTTATTGACACATCTGCAGCAATACGGTCAGCCTGTGAAGCCAGATTGTAGACTGCAATGTCCAGGCAAGCCGTCTTTCCTGCAGATGTGGGGAGAGCGATGGCCTTGGGCCAGGATGCCTCGTTCTCGAGAAGCTGTTGCGCCAGTTCACGCTGCCAGGCAAAGGGCGGATTCCCCCATAGCTCATGGAAGAAATCACAAAATCCTTGGACATCTAAATTAACCATGTACCTCCCCTCCTTGTATCAGTGGGCGGCACAGGCCATATCCACGAAAGCGCCCCGCTCCCAAAATGACAGGGCCCTGGACTTCCTGATCGAAAATGATGACTGCATGTGAATGATGCATTCGTCCATTGTCTTTCTTTCGAAAAATCCACGGAAATTCATTGCTTCGAGGTACTCCCTGGACCATGGAAACTGGATGCAGAATTAAGTAAGATGGGCGAGGCAAGCCTATTCTTTCGCAGCTGTCCTTGACAGCCTCGGCGGCCAATTCCCATTTTTTGGGGCCATCGAAATGCCGATCCAGAACTATAGGAGTTACTGTAGCCCAATGATGGGCGGGTGATGTCCACGTCTCCGTTTTTAGATTTAAAGGGGGAGTTTCCCTGGTTTCCAGTGAAGCATGGCATTCCAGCCAGTGTCCGACAAAGAGTCTGTGGTTGCGGACCTTACCGGTACCCTCCTCCCAAAGCCATGGCGCCAGGATCCTCTCGGTTTCTGCAGGGTCGAGATTTCTTGGGAGAACCAAGGCTGCGCCCATGAGACGCCCATCTGCATGATTGCTGCCGGCGAAGGGCAGCGGAATGATAGAGAGATGAGGAATGCTGCTGCGGGCTCCGTTAAATGCATGCCCTGTGAGCCATTCCGGCAATGGAGGTGGACAGTGGGCAAGTAGGGCACCTCGCAGTGCTTCGGTCAGCTTGAGAGTGCTGGAAAGGGAAAGTTTTTTGCCTGAAATGGAGAGAATGACAAGCCTGGGGTCAAAAAGACTGCCTGGAGCCGCCTTGTATTCCTGATTGGGAGGGCGGTCGTACCCTTGCCAAAGTCCCGGTTCGGGGCGAAGGGAAACCGGCGGTGAACCCGGAAAGCGTTTGGCCTGGATGTCTTGCAGTTTTCTCTTTTCTTTCCCTTTGGCGTTTTTGATTTGCTCCGCTCGATCCAAAAATTCAATGACAGTTTCACGGTTGCAACGATCTTCCAGGTACTGCAAACGTCCTGGGCCAAAGGTGCGCAAACGGTGCAGGGAAACTCCTGTAGTGGGAGCCAAGTTTGCTTTGGGCGGGTTATCAGAAAACCACATCTGCACAACCGAAGCTGGATGACCTATGGAGACGGCTTTATTGCAAAGAGAGGCTAGGCCTTCGCGATGATCGAGGGGGATTTCATTTTCCCATATCAAGTGAACCACTGGATCATGAGGTACTGCGACTGGAAATGAGCGAGGTTGTCGTGAGCGATATTCCGGCAGGAGGGAAAGTCCGGCCTCTTTGAATTTGGACATTGGCGATTTGGAGTCTGAGCAAATTTCATCCACCTTTTTGGCTGTGTAGGTTTTTGTATCGTTCACGGGCACATAGCTGGTCGTTGATGTGCGTGCTTCCATGCCTGTAGCAAGTATTTGGGGCGGGGAGAGTTTTTCAAGCCACCGTAAAGCGGCACCCTCCGACTCGTCTTTGCCTGTTTCAAACCAGGCAGCAGCAAGAGCCATGAACACTCGGTCCGGATGTGGCGGCCATTCCGCCCGCTCTTTGTTCTCACCATCCATTGCGGCCATTGCCCACCCCATGAGGTAGCGAATGCCGATGCCGAACATCACTCCCCCCCTTCGATTGCCTGCTTTGCGATGATGTCTTGACTTTTAGCGACGAGTTCATTCAGTTCACCGGATGGAGACAAGTGAATCTCGTCCTTCCATGGAAGCTTTTTTTCTTTGGCTTCTTCAACAGCCTTCCGAAGGAGCAACACCACTTCTGCACCATTGAGTTCAAATTGTTTTGGGGGTTCGCCGGGGATGTCGAGCAGTTCCCAAACGAATTTTTCCGTAGGATACAATTGGCACCGAGAGCGAAGGTCTGCGCCTTCTTCCCGGGCAAGGGTAGCGGCTGTCAGGCCAAGCGCGGCCAAAGCCGTGCGACCTGCGCAATCTATTTCTGGATCAGATTCTGCAGCACCGTTTAAGGGAAAACGCAAACGTCTCAAGGCGGATAAGGAAAGAACTGTCGTTTGTTGGGCATGAGAGATGGTGAATCCACCTACCGCAATTGTAGGAGTAACATTGCCGTGATTTGCTTCGGAGGGTTTTCCATCCTTTCCGAGTTTTTTCGGTTGACCTTTTTCTGTGGTCGCTTTTTCCGGGGCAACGGTCCAGTCGGGAGTGAGGGTATCCTGAGTTTTTCTAGCAAAAAGAGGGCCTGAGCCCAATACGATTTGTGCTGGATCGATCCGGCTGGATGTTTTGCAACCGACTTCAGCATTGAAGCCGATGATTTCAGAGACGAGAGCCCTTTGAAACTTTGTGCCCAGCCCCCCGCGGGGGCCTGTTGAATCCCATATGCCAAAAATCAAGGCGGTGGGGTTCAGTCCGAACAGCTCGGTAGCATTGCGGACATCAGCAAAATCGAGTATCTTGCCCACTGATGATTTGCGAAACATCACCTTGCGGCCATCTTCTTCCTCAAAAGTGCTGTCACGAAAAATGGCGTCTGCAGCCCGGTGTGGAGCGTCCAGGCTTGTTACAACGAACTTTTTTTTCAGCCGATCATCGTCAAAATAGACGGAGATGACTGGAATCTGAATTCTAGGTTTCCCACCTGAATCTCGGGTTCGCCAAGCTTCCAGCAGCGCCTGTTCCATACGATTGGCCTGGGACTGGACAGAATCGAGTAGCACACAGGAGACTAGGTGTCCGTTGACCATTCGCTTTTCCACTGCATATTTTCCCCCTTCGTATGTGGGAGGAAACACCTTGTCACCAATTCCTCCTGCAGGCTGATACTCGGTGATACAACGAAAGGCGGCTCCTGTCCCTTTGACGGCATTTTTCAGAATTTCTAGTGTCAACCTTTCCATATATTTGTCTCCTCGGTTTACAGATAACCTTCACAACAAATCCTCATATGGCAACTCATACTGGGAATGAATTGTCCCGAGCGTCATTGATGATTGTGGAAATTTCTTGCCTGCATTGAAGTTATTGATCACAAACATCAGAAAAATTTGCCAAATTTACATCCACTTTATCACAACCCCAGGCTCAAAAACTGACCCTGTCATTCATAATTTTTTGCTGCGGCTAAAATTTTTTCTCTCACCGCTTGAAACAGGCCTTGGGGTGCCACCACTTCGATATCCGGTCCATATTTGAGGATTTCCATCACCAGCTCTCGTTCATCACCATAAGGAAGGTGAAGTTCGTAACCTTCATTTTGCCAGCTTCCCACCTGCTCTGGATGCCACATCTCATTGGCCACCCACTGGGCCGCCAACCCTTTAAAACGAAGGACAGCCGTATGCTTGTGGCTGCCCAGAAATATGCCAAAGGATTCGCGCAATAAAGTGTCCAGGTCAGTGTTGTCGGGAGGCTGGGCGGTTTCGCTGAGAGGCTGAGCTTTGAGGATTCGATCCAGGGCGAAGGTGCGGCGTTCCCCAGCCCTGTCGCAATGGGAAATCAGATACCAGGCATCCCTGTAGCGGAGGAGGCGAAATGGATGGACGCTCCGTTGGTCCGGTGCCTGCTTTTGAGGGCTTTGATGTACGATGAGAAGCTTGCAGGCACGCATTAAACTGGTGGCCACAGCTTCAAAGACCTCTGGTCGCACGGGCCGGGAGCGCATGGGGTGGAGGAGAATGCGCCTTGTGAGATCGTCCATATTCAGGCCCGCATCTTGTATCAACAAGCGCAGGCGCTTCAACATGCCCTGTAAGGGCTGCTGCAACAAGCCCGGCTGGGTAGATTCCAAAAATTGGATGGCTGAAAGTAGCGCAGAAAGCTCGGATTCGTTGAACCAAAATCCCGGCAGCTCAAAGTTTGGCGACAACTCCGCGTACCTGTAGCCGCCCGCTGTCCTTTCGTAGACAATGGGTGCTCCCAGGAAATCACGCATTTCAGCGATGATGCGCTTGACCGTTGAAGCTGAACACTCCAGTTTTTGCTGGATATAAGTCCTCGAAATGGGGAGCTTGTGCGATCGGAACAACCAGTGCAGTGCATAGATGCGTTGGAGCCGATTCATGAGGAACCTCAAGGTTTTTTGGTTCGGGAGCCAATAGGTATACAGGCATAAGGGGCAGAGTGAAAAAGTTCCCTAGTGGAAGGGGCACTTTTTCGGGCTCAAGGTGAAGACCCTGTTTTCCTAATCGTCTTTCCTTCCAAAGACCTTTACGGGTATCCTTAATATTCTTGTGGAATGCCTTTCTAATTCCAACAAATTTAGAGCTTTGCCTCCGAATGGGAATCCCCTGTCCACCTGACCCAGGTTTCTGTGCGCCCCAGGATGGATATTCCCAGGTAACCGCGAAGCAAAAGATGATCTTCGTCCGCAAGGCTGATGTTTGCCCGGTACAATTTCCCGTTGTCAGGATTATAAATGCGGCCGCCCTCCCAGGAATTGTCCCCCGTGTACTGGAAATCCCTGATGAAGGTGAGCCCTACCATGGGGCGGTCTCTCAGTTCCGGATCGGGGTTGTTGCGGTCGACCCGTGGCTGGCCGCCCATGCCCCTTCTGTCATGGGGG
>PWMM01000300.1 GCA_003558195.1 Syntrophomonadaceae bacterium | reverse complement strand
CGATTCTATTCCAGCTTAACCAGTAACCGTCCACAGTTTTCACAATACACCATTGCACTTGGATTGTAAAGATGGCCCTTTAGGGCTGATGATATAAAGACCCTGCATCCACTGCAGATATCATCATTGACACGGGCTAATGCTTTGCCATGATGTTTTTGAACCAGTATTAAGTATTTATCAAGGTATTTTTTTTCAATTTTTTTAACAAGCTCTTCTCGCTGAGCCTGCAGCTGCCCTAGTTCCTGGTTATATTGCAACTTTTTTTTCTCAAGCTCTCTCTCTTTTTCATTAAGTTCATCCTGGGCTTGTTTGATTTTATCTGCCACATTAGCTAATTCTTCTTCCAATGTTTCAACTGATTCCATCAAATCAATAATGTTTTCTTCTAAAAGCTTTTTATTATCAGCCAGGTGATCCAGCCTCCGATGCATTTGCTCTAATTCTTTAACATTGGTAACCTTGCCACCATACATGTTTTCTTTTAATTCTTTACTTTGATCAGCAATGGCCTGCTCTTCAAGTTCCATCTGTTTTAGTTTTTTTCGATCCGCTTTAAATTGATTTTCTTTTTTTGAATAATCATCTTCCAGTTCCTCAAGAGCGACTTTTGCTTCGTTAACGCCACTGAGACCGAAAGCTGCTTCAATCTTTACCTGAAGATTCTTGATGGAGAGGTCAAGTTCCTGTAATTCCCACAGCAGCTGTAGTTGCATATACCAACACTCCTATCATATAATAAAAAAGGTAGGGATTATCCCTACCCATAACAATCACTGCCAGCCTTTAGAGGCTGAAGTTTTTATATAGACCCCGGTGTCATAGTTTTCTTTTTCCAAGCGCTTTTCTAAGTACTTTTTAATAAAAACTACACCCGGCCATTCCGTGGCATCATGGCCTGCATCGACCAGGGCGAGACCATAGTCCTGGGCCAGTTTCAGATCGTGATAACGAAAATCTCCGGATATAAAGATTTCAGCTTGCTGCTGAACCACCTTCTCAATCAATGAACCTCCACTGCCTCCGCATATTGCAATCCTGGAAAATTTATCTTTTCCAGCATCGAAGAAACGTAAGGCGTCAGGTTTTAATTCTTCATGGCATTTTTTGATGATGGTTTCTAAAGAAACCTGGTCCTTAAGTTCAAAAAAAAGCCCAAGCCCAATGGTTTTGCCTTCGAGCGCCAGTGGATATAAATCATAAGCAACTTCCTCATAAGGATGAGCTTGAATAAGCGTTTGAATAACTTCTTTTTTCCTGGTTGCAGGAAGGATTGTTTCCACGCGAACTTCATCAACCTTTGCCAGTTGACCCTGGCTACCAATATAGGGTTCGGTGCCTTCCCCGGGCATAAATGTTCCTGTCCCCGAAATTTGAAAAGTACACTGACTGTAGTCGCCTATTTTACCCGCCCCTGCCCTGGAAATTGCATTTATAACATTTTCTTCATAACCGGCAGGAATAAAAACAACCAGTTTTAATAACTGTTCACTGCCTGTTACCTCAACTATGCTGCCTGAACTTGCAGGCAAATCAAGACTTTTAGCCAGGTGATAATTAATACCATATGGGGCGACATCATAATTTGTATGGGCGCTAAATATACTTAAGCCCTTTCTTAAAGCAGATGCCACCAGGAAGCCGGCTGGATAATTTTCATTAATTGAATTTATCTTGTTGTAAAAAAGGGGGTGATGGGTTACCAGCATTTCCGCTCCAACCTGCTCAGCTTCCCGGAGCGCTTCCAGGTCCGGGTCAAGAGTAACAAGAATATTTTGGACCTCAGCTTCAGGATTACCCAGTTGTAAGCCTACCGGGTCTCCTGACATGGCAATGGAAGATGGAGCTAGCTCTTCCATGTAAGCGATTACTTTCTTAACCTTTGCCAGCATCTAAAAACCCCCAGAACTTTAATAAAAGCACCTTTAACCTGTAACTTTAACGCTTACCGCCATCATAACAGGTTTCTTCTACTTTTCTCCAAAACCGTTTTATCAATTCATGACATACTGGTCCCGGTACTTGATCACTAACCGGCTGTCCATCAATTCTTGCCACCGGGAGAATTTCCATTCCGGTAGATGTTGTCCAAACCTCTGAAGCATTTTTAAGCTCTTCCAAGTTAAACGCTTCTTCGGAAAATTTAATATCCATGGTGTCTAAAATTTCAAGTGCAATCATCCTGGTTATTCCAGACAAAATCAACCTAGATTCAGGATGCGTCCGAACAATACCATCAATCACTGCGAAAACATTCGTTCTTGTCCCTTCAGTTACTATACCACCAGGGCGGTAAAATATTGCTTCTACCGCACCTTTTTCATCAGCCTTGTGCCGTGCTATAACATTTGGAAGTAAATTGACTGATTTAATATAGCAGTTGAACCATCTTTCATCTGGATAGGTAATACAATCGGCAGGTTGAATTTCCTCTAAAGAGCCGGGAGAGCTTAACTCCCTGACATACATGACCATAGAAGATTTTGTTCCTTGCGGTAAAAGGTGGTCTCTTTTAGCACTACCCCTGCTGATTTGCATGTATAAATACCCTTCGACGCATGCACTTTTTTCAATTAAATCAAAAATACTCCTTTCAATATCTTCTATCGAATGCGGAATCTTAATTTCAATCGCTTCTGCGCTATTTTGCAGCCTTTTTAAGTGGGATTTTAGGAAAAATGGCTTTTTGTTGTATATTTTAATTACTTCGTAAACTCCATCTCCAAAAAGATAACTCCTGTCTTCAAGGGGAACCGTTGCTTCAGAAAGATTACATACTGTTCCATCTAACCAGGCCAGGCATTTCAAATCTAATCAACTCCATTCATCAAAATTGTTTATAATTGTAATATAACACTAATCATTATAGCGAAAAAAAACAGTGAAGCGCTACTAGAGTACCATTAAATTAGCATAACAAATAGCTGGTGTCCACCGGCGCTTATTTCAGCGAGTCCTGGAAAAATGCTTTTTAGCAAATAAAAACAAGCTATAAATAACAATAATTATTACTGTAAAAATGGTTAGAAACCATACCAGCAGGGGGAAAGTCCATACGGGATTAATCCTGCCAGCAGTAGATGCATAATAAGCATCAATCTCCGGCAAACCTGAATCACCAACAGGTTGAGTGGATGTATATTCAACAACTGCCTGCCACAGTTTCAACTCTTCATTGTTAACAGTTATAATTAATTCTTCAAGGTTATCCAAAGCGACGGGCTTGCCTTCCTGATCTCTTAATGTTAAATCAAGCTGGGGAATCATTTCACCAATCATGGGCAGAAAAGAAGCCACATAAAAATCTGTGACCAGGCAATACAGATCTTGATCTCCTGCTTTTAAGGAAATATAGTTTTCATCACCTTCTGATTGCCGGCCCTCCCCCGTATAAATTTCAGCATCGATAACAGCCCTGGTTGTAGGGACAGGTAAATCAAGAAAAGGAATTGTAAAAAGGACTGCGTTTCCAGGGTTGTAGGTGTAACGGAGCCCTGAGAATTGGAGGAAGAAATCATTACCCATAACCTCTTCCAGCAAAACCGCTGCTTCTAAAACACCAAGAATGTCTTCACCGGTCATATAAACAGCCACCAGGGGGTATCCAGCCATACCATCAGGACCTTTGCCCAATCCTAATACCTTAACCAGATCATAAAAGGTAATCGCTCCAAAAGAATGAGGCATTGTGCCAGGATTGATCCTGTCTCGTATTAATCCGTTAGCCTGGATAGCAAAATCAGGGCTGTGTTCAGTTTTTCGGTCTACAATCAAGCGCATGGCATCGGTAACATAATTGCCCAGAGGGGTTTCCTGTAAAGGAGGATCTTCTGGTATTATAAAACCCGAGAAAGCAACAGGCTCTAAAATAT
>PWMM01000007.1 GCA_003558195.1 Syntrophomonadaceae bacterium | reverse complement strand
ATGTTGGAATAGATGTTTCGCCAGAGAAATTTGCCGAAGCGGTTAAGGAGAATAAGCCCCAGGTAGTGGGTATGAGTGCTCTATTAACCACGACGATGCTGGCGATGAAAGACACGATTGAAGTTTTGAAGGAGGAAGGTTTAAGAGACTCGGTCAAAATTATTGTAGGTGGAGCGCCTGTAACCCAGGACTTTTCCGATGAGATTGGTGCAGATGGCTGGGCTCCTGATGCTGCTTCAGCGAAAGAGCTGGCTCAGAAACTGATTGGCTGAGAGTAACCGAGATTAAACCAAGTGGAGAAAGGAGATTTTGGCATGATTAAAGGTAATTATAAAGTGCAAGAAGGAAATTACCTCCAGGTTCTCTCCGATGATCAGTGCCGCCGTTTAATTAATGCGGCGATGGAAGTGCTGGAAAGAACCGGGGTTACTTACTTAGATGATGAAGCAGTGGAAAAAATGAAAAAGGCAGGTTGTTACGTGGATGGTAACAGGGTGCGAATTCCCTTCCGCCTGGTTGAATGGGCCTTAAATTCAGTTCCACGTAAGGTATCACTTAGCAACAGCCGGACCGGAAAGCGGGTAATGGAGATGGAACCGGGGAATGCCTATTTTGGCACCGGTTCAGATACCCCGAACTTCATCGACCCCTATACCCAGGAAAGAATTCGGACCAGCCGGAATACGGTAAGCATGGCCACCAAGTGCATTGATGCCCTGCCCAATATGGATTTTGTGATGTCTCTCGGTATTGTACAGGATGTGCATCAACTGGTTTATGATCGCTACCAGTTTGAAGCGATGATTTTAAATACATCCAAACCGATTGTGATCACCGCTATAGATGAACCCGGTTATTCGGATATTATCAAGATGTGCGAGTACATTGCCGGCAGTGAAGAGGAATTAAGGAGGAATCCTTTTTTAACCCTTTATGCAGAGCCGATTTCACCACTGCAACACCCGGGTGATTCAGCACGCAAATTAATGCTGGCAGCTAAGAAAGGTTTGCCTGTTGTCTATACTCCCTGCATTATGGCCGGCGGTACGGTTCCGGCTACTTTAGCGGGAGCCATGGCCAACGGCCTTGCCGAAAGCTTAAGCGGGCTGGTTTTAAACCAGGTTACTTCAGAAGGCAGTCCTTTCATCATGGGCGGTGTGTTCACGGTGATGGACATGCAGACTACCATTTTTTCCTATGGAGCGCCTGAATTTGACTTAATGATGGCGGCCCTGGCCGATGTTGCAAATTATTTGAATCTGCCGATGTTCGGCACCTGCGGCTGCACCGATGCCAAGGTGGTGGATGAACAGGCCCTGATCGAAGGAGCGATCTCGATCTTGATGACAGCCCAGTCGGGAGCAAATCTAAACCATGATGTTGGTTATATCGAGCACGGTAACACCGCTTCCCTGGAATACCTGACCATCTGTGACGACCTGGTGGGCATGGCTCGCAAGATAGTTAGCGGCATCGAGGTTAATGAAGAGACCCTGGCTTTAGATGTAATTGATAAAGTCGGCCCGGGAGGGCACTTCCTTGGGGAAGATCACACCATGGAGCACTTTAAGAAAGAGACCTGGTACCCACGCTTTTTCGTGCGCCAGGTATATGAGAAGTGGGAAGCAGACGGCAGCAAGACCCTTTTTGATAAGGCTAATGAGAAGGTCATTGATATCCTTGAAAACTACGAACCCGAACCTCTTCCCAAAGGTGCACAGCAAAAGATCAAGGAAATTATCAGCGAAGCGGAGTCCAAGCTCAACAAGTAGTCTGCGACTTAACGACTCTAAAAATGGTGGTGGCAAAAAATATGGCAAATCTGGCTTTAGGAATTGACACAGGCGGAACTTTTACCGATGGGGTAATCTTTAATCTTGACAACAGAACAGTTGAAGCAAAAACAAAAGTAGAAACCACCAGGCATGATTTAACACTGGCCATAAATCGCTGTTTAGATCAGCTCATCGCCGCTTTCAAGCAAAATAATGGCGAGTTAGTTGATATTGGGCAGATCAAGATGGTTTCAGTTTCTACTACCCTTGCCACCAATGCGATTGTAGAAGGACAGGGAGCAGAGGTAGGCTTGATCCAGATCGGGTTTGAAACCCGGGAGGGCCTGCCTACTCCCTATTATGAAATAATTGACGGCGGTTGTAATATCAAAGGTCGCATAACGAAGGAAATCGACATGGATGCCGTAAAAAAAGCTATTTTAGGAATGAAAGATCATGTTGATGCTTTTGCCGTTTCCGGTTATCTATGTATTCGAAATCCAATCCAGGAGATAGAAGTGGCTGAGCTAATACGTAACCTTACTGGTTATCCGGTAGTGGCTGCTCACCAGCTTAGCAGCGAACTGGGAATGCATGAAAGAACGGTAACAGCAATCCTTAATGCTCGCCTAATGCCTTTGATTACTGATTTAATGGATTCAGTCAAGCAGGGTATGGAAAAGATGGGTATAGAAGCACCATTAATGGTGGTGCGTGGCGATGGTAGCTTGATCAGTGAGTCAAAGGCTCGCGAAAAACCGATCGAAACAATACTTTCAGGCCCTGCAGCAAGCATTATTGGGGCGCTAACCTTAACAGGACTTGAAGAAGGTTTGGTAGTTGACATGGGTGGTACTACCACTGATGTGGCGGTTTTGAAAGAAGGCCGTCCCTCCTTAAATAAAGAGGGAGCAAAGGTGGGGGGCTGGTTAACCAGGGTTAGGGCAGCCCAAATAACCACTATTGGCCTGGGCGGTGACAGTCTGGTTCAGGTTTCAAAAAGTGCAGTTCTAACTATTGGGCCCCAGAGAGTTTTCCCCCTGTGCTGGATAGCGTCACAATACCCTTACCTTACTAAAGAATTAGAAGATATTAAAACGGTTGATTACTCCATGATGGATACCCAACCCAATTTTATATTGGCCTACATTCGTGATCCTTTTTATCTGAAGATGACTGAAACTGAAAAACAAATTCTAGATTTAATAAAAGATGGACCGCACACCCTTCATTATATTAGTAAAAAACTGGGTAAAGCAATTGATCTTTTACCCTGGCAAAGGCTTGTTAATGTAGCTTCCGTGCACCGTGCAGCCTTAACTCCCACTGATGTTTTACATGTTCGTGGTGAACTCGATTTATGGGATCGCCGTGCCGCGGAATTGGGTACTCATATGTTGGCGGCCCGTTATCGCACATCTATAGAAGAGTTTTCAGATCAGGTTATTGAAGAGGCGATTTATAAATTGGCCCTGGTAACAGTCGACCGGTTATTGGAAGAAGAGGCTTTAGGTTTTTCTTTTAACCAGGAAGATGGCAGGCAAAATATGTTGCGAAAAGTTCTTGGCCAAAAATTAAATAATAAAGAGCAACTTTTTGATTTTAGGATTAATCTAAAGCTGCCACTGGTTGCTGTTGGTGCTCCGGTTGAGGCTTATTTTCCTTCTCTGGCAAAAAAAATAAATGCAGAGCTATACCTGCCTGAATATGCTGATGTTGCTAATGCCATAGGTACTGTCAGCGGGCAGGCTATGGAGCGTATCACTGTCCTGGTTAAACCGGGTGAAGGTGGAGGTTTTTTAGTTCATACCCCTACCAAGAGGGAATTTTTTATGATTTTTGATGAGGCAATTGATTATGCTTGTCAAGAAGGACAAAAATATGTTAAAGAACAGGCTTCACAAGGAGGAGCGAAAGATATTGAAACGGTTGTGGAGCGGCAAGATCGTTATAGTAAAATGACAACTTTTTCAGAAGATGATACCCAGAGTATGGAAACGAAAATATTTATTGAGAGTGTTATTGAAATATCAGCTGTGGGGAAGCCCTGGAGCAGCTAAACTTATGTTAGGAGGATTAAATATATGATCATTATTGGAGAGTTGATTAACTCT
>PWMM01000137.1 GCA_003558195.1 Syntrophomonadaceae bacterium | reverse complement strand
GTGCGCCCAGACCGTCTTCCAGGTAGGAGTGCAGCATAATCCCTTTATTTCTTAAAGCTCCGATAATCGCCATAGCTTTAACCGTTTCTTTTGCCGTAGCAACCTGGTCCTGCCAGGTCGGGGCTTGCATGGAAAAATACTGGGACAGATTTCCTATTGTTGTAACCCCGGCCTGCAGTGCCAGCAGAGTATTTTCGACCGAAGCAGGGAACCCGATCATGGAGTCTCCCATGTGAGGCTGAATAGGAACTAAACGGGCTACTTCCTGCCAATCCGCGGGGTCATCAAGAGTCGGGCCGGTTTCAGCAGGCACATTGTCGCGTAGTTTTTTGGGCAACCCCATCCTCCGGTCCAGGCAGAGCCCGTAGCGGTCCACCTGGATGCCCAGCTTTTTAGTTCCGGCGTGAAGCATTTTCAAGGCTTCAGCTGTTGCCTGCCAGCTGCTCATGCCTATGTGGGCGTGAACCATAATCCGGCCTTCCCTGACAGCATTCTTTTTATATTCCAGCTCTGAGGAAACACCCATTTCATCAAAAAAGGCAGTTCGCCCGATTTTAATACTTTCGCTGAGCCTTCTCGCCTCCATCCTAACTTCTTTCATGGCAGAACCACAAGCTCTTATTTCATCCCTGGCCTTAACTAATTTGTCTGCATATTTAATGGAACTAACCTCCCTTTAAGCTTTATCCTGTCAATTCTTAAAACTTAAAAAAGACAGTTCCACAACCAGCCACCCGGATCCTGCTAAAACCAGCTCAATATAACTGAGCTAAATAATTTAAAGGATTTTTTCAAGATTAAAAGAATAATAATCAGTAGTCAATCACCGGTAAGGAGCCGATTTAAATGACAAAAGAAGATCAACAACTACTGGAAGATATTTATCAACGGGCTTATGAATACGAGGCCAAGTACGGAGCCTGTCCCCAGGCAGTACTGGCTGCATTACAGGATTTCTTCGAAGGAATTGATGACCAGGTAATAAAAGCGGTCCATGCCTTTTCCGGCGGGGGAGCACTTAGTGGCGAGGGAACCTGCGGGGCACTGGTAGGAGGACTGGCTGCCATTAGCAGCTACTATGGCCGGGAACGCTCCGAATTTGGCCAAAAAACCGCCGCGCGCAAAAAGAATTTTTCATATGCCGGGCAACTGCAGCAGAAATTTAACAAAGCCTTTAGCGGAACAACCTGCCGCCAGGTTCAGGAAAGTGTGCTGGGACGCTCCTTCAACATGTGGGACCGGGAAGATTATCAAAAATTTGAAGAAGCTGGCGGGCACAAGGATAAATGCACTAACGTATCCGGTCAAGTAGCCCGCTGGACGGCAGAAATATTATTAGAAAAAGGGATTGAACCAAAAAGATAGGCTGAAGCTACTATAGTCATAAAAAGCGGGCAATCAAGATGGCCTAAGAATGCTACAAAGGCCTTGTCCTGGCCATCTGCACTTTAATACCAAGCTATAAACTACCCGTCCTGCCAGAGCTTTGCTTATAGCCTCATTAGCCGAAACATGAGCCTGACCCGGCCAGGATTTTACTTTTCGCTTCAATACAATGTTTAATATTTCTCACATGCTTAGGAGGAATTGGTATGACCCAGTTAACTGTAACCCCGGAGGCCCTTGAATACATGCCAAAGCTTTCCCGGGAGTTTACTATTTACAAAAAGCATTATGGGGTTGGTTGATGTGGCGGATATAGCGAAACCGCCGTGAGCGAGGGCAAACCGGGAAACAGTACCCACTATTCAAAACATCACTTTGATAACGTGACCATTTATGTTAGCCATTCGCTGCCCAAAAAACAAATCACCATTAGCCTGGGTCGCTTTTTAAGTTGGAAATGGTTAAAATTAAAAGAGCAGTAATTAAAAAATTTAAAACTGACCCGGGCAAACCGGGACCATATTGGTTGGATTTAAAATAACACTAACGTTACATTAAATTGGCACTTAAGAGATCACAGCAAAGATTATTGTTTTTCACAACCTGGATCTGGGAAGTAAAGGTTGAACCTAGGTAGGCCTGACCATAAAAGAACAGCCTCGAAGTAATCTTCTCTAAACCTAATAATCCTGCTCAGCCCTGCTTTATATAAGATAGAGGGCATTACAATAGAATGCAGCTGCACTGGCCGGTGAAGCGAATGCCCTGGCTGGTCTGGACTGCATAAAAGCAGGCTACCGCGACCTGAACCATAAGCGTGGTTCAACCAATCACCCGGGCCAGTTCCTGCACCGAAGAAAAAACATAGGAGGCCTTTAGAGATGAAGCAGCGTATTGTTCAGCTGTTGTCTCTCCGCTTAAGACCAGGATTGTTATTAAGCCGGCTTCCTCTCCGAGTTGAATATCGGTATAGAGCCTGTCACCTACTATAGCGGTTCTGCTTTTATCAATGTCAAATTTTTTACTTAAGCTAAAAAGCATGCCGGGGTTCGGCTTACCAATCACCAGGGGAGCTCTCCCGGTTGAAGCTTCAATAAATTTAATCATCGCCCCTGCATCTGGCATGTATCTCCCATTACCAAGCGGACAATTCAAGTCAGGATGGGTAGCAATATAAGCGGTTCCTGCCCGGATATAATCGCAGGCCTGCCAGAGCTTATCATAAGTCAGGGTGGTATCAAAACCAAGTACCACGAAATCAGGCTCACCCTGATCTATCAATTCGAAGCCAGCCTGCCTGAATTCTTCTGCAAGAAGGGGCGTCCCTAAGAGGAAAAGTTTTGCTCCCGGGCATTTCTCTTGAAGGTAAATAGCAGTAGCTTCACCGGATGTAAATATTTGTTCTGCTTTTACCTGGATACCCATACCCTGAAGCTTATCACGATAGTTAAATCTGTTTTTAGAACTATTATTGGTTAAAAAAAATACTTTCTTGTCCTGTTCTTGCAAGCATTTCAAAAAATCTGCCGCTCCATCGATTAATCGATCCGCAAGGTAGATGGTCCCGTCCAAGTCAAGCAAAAAAAAGTCAACTGCTTTTAACTTTTCCATTTTTTCACCTCCCCAAAATTAGACTTGCTAATTCTTAATCCTCTAGTATAATAACGGCGAATAGTAAATTCCAGTTAAAGAACTAAAACCAGATAAATACACTAGAGAGGATTTGGTTAAAATTAACAAAGAAAACTCACTACCTCTTAACATCGCCCACCGCGGGGCTTCTTCCCTCTCGCCTGAAAATACCTTTGCAGCCTTCGACACAGCCTTAATATCAGGGGCAAAGGGACTGGAATTTGATGTTCAGCTCAGCAAAGACATTATCCCGGTCATTATCCATGATGAAAGTTTAGAGCGCACTACTAACGGCACAGGCCCGGTAAAAGAACTGACTCTAAGGGAACTTAAAACCCTTGATGCCGGATCCTGGTTTGCCCCTAATTATAAAGGCACATCTATCCCTACCCTTGAAGAGGTTTTTAAAAAGTATCAAAACCGCTTAACCCTGTTTAATATAGAATTAAAAAACCATTTAATTGAATACCCGGGGCTGGAAGAAGCCGTTCTGGAACAAATTGACCGCTACCAGCTCGAAAAGCGGGTCATTATTTCTTCTTTTAATGCCGCAAGCCTTGTCACCTGCCGCCGTATAAAACCGGCAGTCCGGACCGGGTTAATCTACCTGGAAGAAATCAAGGATCCCTGGCTTTATATCAGAAGCCTGGGCTGTTATTCGGCTCATCCCCATTTTATTTACCTGCAGGACCCCAAAATCCTGGCCGGCTTTAAATTGCATAATATCCCTCTATACCCTTGGACAGTTAACGATCCCGGGCAGATGGAATACCTGGTATCTAAAAAAGTGGCAGGAATTATTACCGACTACCCCCAGGAGTTGCATAGAATTACCGGACAAGCGGATTAAACCCCCAAAACCAGGACTATT
>PWMM01000086.1 GCA_003558195.1 Syntrophomonadaceae bacterium | reverse complement strand
CGACAGGTTTTTAAAGCTTCAAAATTAGGCAATATTGCCGGTTCATATGTTTTGGAAGGTAAAATTACCCGTAATTCCCAGGTCCGGGTGATCAGGGATGGTACAGTTGTCCATGATTCAGGCAAAATTGCTTCTTTAAAGCGCTTCAAGGATGATGTGCGCGAAGTTACATCCGGTTATGAATGCGGTATTTTACTGGAGAGTTATAATGATCTACAAGAAGGAGATATAATTGAAGCTTATGTTATGGAGCAAGTTGCTCGCTAGGCTTTAATCATCTGCCTTATATTGTACCTTGGGGAGGTTATAGTTATGACGGATAACAGGGTACGGCGGGTTGCTGAGCAAATGAAAAAGGACATTGGCGGAATTATCAATTATGAAATTAAAGATCCGGGAGTAGCCGGAATTACAAGTGTCACTGATGTTGATTTATCTAAAGATTTACGTCATGCCGAGGTTTATATTAGCATTTACGGACGTGATTCTGAAAAAGAAAAGACACTACAGGCCTTGAACAGGGCTGCAGGTTTTATTCGCAGTGAAATCGGCAAAAGGATAAGGTTAAGATATACCCCGGAGATAAAATTTCTACTTGATAACTCGATAGAATATGGAGCATACATAGAAAGTGTAATCAAATCATTGAAAGAAGAAGAGAACGATGGCCATGACGGAGGACCGGAGCAAGATCATTGAAACAATTAAAAATTCCAGAAAATTTTACTTGATATCCCATATGCAGCCGGATGGAGACAGCATCGGATCACTTTTAGCTATGGGCGAAGGTTTAAGAAGCATAGGCAAAGAGGTTAAAACATTTACACCCGGCTCTGTTCCCCGGAAGTATAACTTTCTGGAAGGAGCCGATCAGGTAAAGCATGACCTAATTGACGGTGATCCCACAACAACAGCTATTATTCTGGACAGCAGTGATCCGGAGCGCCTGGGTTTACTGAAAGATGTTTTCATGCAGTGCCAAATCATAATTAACATAGACCATCATGTTACCAACCAGCTTTTTGGCACGTTTAACCTGGTTTCTTCATCTGCGTCTGCTACCGGGGAGATTGTTTATGAGCTTTTAAAAGATTTAGGGGTTAAGATTAACACAACCATCGCTGAAGCCCTCTATGTGGCCATTTCTACAGATACAGGTTCTTTCAAATATGACAATACCACCCCGGCAACCCATCGTATAATTGCTGAGCTTCTGACTTACGGCCTCAGTCCCGGATCGCTATCCCAAAAAATGTTCGATGAAAGGCCCCTGGCTTTTTATCTTTTGCTTAAAGAGGCCATAGCCGGCCTGGAAATGTATGCTAATCGCAGGATAGCTTTAATGACTCTAAGTCGAGACATGAGGAAGCGCTGCGGGGCATCACCGGGAGACCTGGAAGGTATCGTTAATTATTCCCGGAATATTGAGGGAGTAGAACTGGGTATTCTATTTTATGTGGAAAATAATCAAGAGGTAAAAGTAGGTTTTCGCTCCAGGAGTGTTGATGTAAGCGCTTTAGCCGGGAAATTAAACGGAGGCGGCCACGCTCGGGCAGCCGGTTGCCGTTTGTATGATGATTATGAAACTGTAAAAAATAAAGTGCTTACCGAAGCTATAAAAGCATTAACTGATCAGGCAGGTTGAAGGAGAAAGCTGTGGACGGGATTGTGGTAGTTAATAAACCTATTGGTATTACTTCTCACCAGGTGGTGCAGTCCGTTCGCAGGCTTTTTTGCAATAAGAAAGCAGGGCACTCCGGAACCCTTGACCCGATTGCAACCGGGGTTTTGCCGGTTTGCCTGGGCCGGGCCACTCGCCTGGTTGAGTATATAATCGAACACCCTAAGCATTATAGAGCGGCGCTTAGTTTGGGAAAAACAACGGATACTGACGATTCAACCGGCCAGGTGCTGGAAATTTCCACTCCACCTGTTCTTAAGTTGAACCAGGTAAACGAGGTTCTTGCAAAGTTTCAGGGAGATATTGCGCAATTGCCACCGCGTTATTCAGCAGTTAAGTACAAGGGCAAACCACTTTATCGCTGGGCCCGCGCCGGAGAGGAAGTGCCCAGGATAACCAGGCAGGTTAAAATACATGAAATTAAATTAATAGAATATAATCCTGAACACGAGCCGCAGCTGGTAATTGATGTTAAGTGTTCAAAGGGGACCTATATTCGAACCCTGGCTTTTGATCTGGGTATGGCAATAGGCTGTGGTGCTCACCTTTTTGCTTTATCCCGGCTGGCAGTAGGCCCGTTTCATATTGAAAACGCTTACTCACCTGAGCAGTTAGTAGAGATTAAAGCTTCAAATCGTATTGAAGATATCATAAAACCTATGGATTCAGCCTTGGAATTAATGCCGGCCCTGGTCATAGACGATCAAGAGATTAAGGCTTTACAAAACGGACAGGTTATTGTCTTAAAAGATTTAGCTGGACAAATATTTTCTGAGGGTCATGAGAATGAGCGATCGCAGGATGAAGGGATTAAGAGTTTAAAGATCAGGGTTTATGATAGCCGGAAACATTTTAAGGCCATTGGCCAGCTGGACTTTTGTGAAGAAGGGTTTAGAATAAAAACTCTCAAATTTTTATCTTCATAAAACATTATTGCTTATATTGCCCCGCTTAATAATATGATCCATGGATAAACCTGGTTTATATAGGGGCAAGATTTATTAGAAAGGTGATCTGGGTATGGAATTGATTAATGGAGCTGACCGCTTTCCCCGTCAAGAAAAACCACTTTATTTGGCATTGGGTAATTTTGACGGTGTGCACAGGGGCCATCAAACAATTATCAAATCAACCGTAAAAAAGGTGCGTATCAATGGTGGTGTTGGCGCTGCATTGATTTTTGATCCCCATCCGGTAATCGCTCTCAGGCCGGAAAAAACGATGCCCCTTCTCACTGATATCGCTGACCGGGCTGAAATTATGGCCGGGTTAGGTCTTGATTATTTAATCGTTGAACCTTTTACCCCTGAGCTGGCAGCATATACTCCCGAACAATTTGTACGCCGTTTTCTGGTGGGTAAACTGGGAATTAACGGAGTTTTTATCGGTGAAAATTATTCTTTCGGCAATAGGGGAAGTGGTAGCGCCAACACCCTGGATTACTGGGGTAAAGAATTGGGTTTTGAAAATCAGATCATCCCCATGTTACGTTTTCAAGGTAAGGAGATTAGTAGCTCTAAAATTAGATCTCTTATATTATCCGGAGCGGTCAGGGAAGCAGCCGAGCTTCTTAATTATTATTTTAGCCGCCAGGGTAAGGTGATCAGGGGTTATGGCATTGGGAAAAAGATGGTTTATCCGACAGCAAATATAGCTGCTTCAAGCCGCCTGTTATGGCCTGGAAAAGGAGTATATTTAACCATGGTTGACCGGTTTAATGAAGGCCTTTACTACGGGGTGACTAATATTGGTTCCAGGCCTACTTTTTCTGACCACAGCACCTCGGTGGAGACTCATATTTTAGACTTTAACAAAACCATCTACAATTTTGATATAAGAATTAGTTTCATCCAAAAATTAAGAGATACAAAAACCTTTACTTCTCCGGCTGAGTTAAAAGAACAAATCAGGCTTGACATAGAAAAAAGCAGGGCGATTATTGAGGGTATAAGCGGGGCAAAGAGAGATAAGCATAGTGTAAAGCTATTTTAGTATTCTTGCAGGGATTTTTTTTGGGATAGTTAAAGAGAAACCGCATCTACTCCACGAACAAATCCACCTGCTAAGTGAAAATAATCTTCATTAGAATAATTCTTTCAGCAGAAGAAAAGACTTTTTAAGTTGCTGTAGCAGTATTATATTTTTAGTGGGAGCAATAAGTGATCAGAAACGCGAGAAGAGCTTTACGAAATAAGCCTTGCTTTACATGCAGGTCCCGGTATGCTAAGATTGCTTTAGTCAGAACCGCTGGCTAGGTGCTGCGCTGTCCCGACGCTGAACTT
>PWMM01000301.1 GCA_003558195.1 Syntrophomonadaceae bacterium | reverse complement strand
CCCATTCCCGGAATAGCTTGCCCGGTTGTAAAGGCGCCGTACTGGATTGCCGCAAAACCGATCGAAGTAATGGCAAGGGCAATCAGAACAGCCCTGGTTAAAGATGTACTTCCAGTCATGATCGGATCGCGCATTGATGCAGTAAAGCAGAAATTGGTTCGCCTCAGGATAAAACCGAAAGCAATTCCGGTCACCCAGAAAATACCCATTATTGCGGATACGGCGGCGGCCAGGTAAACTCCTACTGCTATCACAATCGCCAGTACCCCTAAACCGTATATGGTTTGATCTTTTTTCGGTTTACGTTCAGCGCTTCGCCGCGAACTTCTGCGCGAACTCCTGCGTGAAGAAGATTTGGCTTCAGTTTGGGAAGAAGCGTCTGATGGTTCTTCAGATATTACTTTTACAGCCTCTTCGGACATATTTTGCACTCCTTCCTGTAATAATTACTTTTTTCACAAGCAATAAGATTATAGCATGATCGTGAAATATTTCACTATGAAAGCTGCTTATACATTATAAGAATTCTTTATGGTAAAATACTTATAACATTCAAGAACGATTTTGAGGTGACAGGTATGAATATAGAAGGTCTGAAACTTTTCCAGGAAGTTGCCACCAGGGGCAGTATTTCTAAGGTAGCCGAGAATTCCCACTATTCACAACCCGCGATCAGCCAGCAGATCAAAAGGCTTGAAGAAACAATCGGCTATGATTTATTAACCAGGAGCAATAAAGGCGTGGAACTGACGGAAGCCGGTGCTTTAGTAAACAAGTATGCTTCCAGTATCGTCCGCTCTTATGAAAACATGTTAGCAGATATTGCGGTGCTTGATAACAATTATAATATTATCCGGATTAACTGCACTCCCATAATATCTACTTATGCCCTGCCCTGTACTGTATACAGTATTAACAACAATCCCGGGGCATCCACTCCAGCCCCCTTGAAGCTTGAGACCTATGCCAATCATTCCGCAGAAATTGAGAGCAATATAATTAATGATATTTATGACCTGGGAATAATAATTTGTGAACCGAAAGTCAAGACTTTGCAGGCAGAGCTAATTTCCACCGATGCCCTGGTTCCGGTAGCTTCCCCAAAATACAAAATGGATGGAGAAATAACGGCAGAAAAGCTAGCTTCTTCTAACCTGATCCTGCCTAGTGAAAAGTTCAGGGTAATGGAAAAGGTTGCAGACTGGTTTACTGCTGCTGATCTCAAAATGGACGAACTGAATGTGTCAACCCGGATGGATGAAATAGAGTCCATTAAATCGACTATTATTAAAGGTTACGGGGTTTCATTTTTGCCTTACCTGACCATAAAAAAAGAGCTCTATACCGGACAGTTGAAAAAACTGGATGTAAAAAATTACAGTCTCCGCTATGAAATATTTATGATCTATAAACCGGATCGATTGAATGACTATAGTTTTAAAGATTTTGTTAGAATGTTTAAAAGGAGCGCACAAAAGACTTTTTGTTAACAAAAACAGGTATAAATGGTTACCTTTTAGAGACCTTTATTTCCCAGATCCCGTTCATTACCTCATCTTCTTCAATTAAGTACTTGTCTTTCTTCATTTTTTCAACCAGGGCCCGTGCTACGCAGCTGTGATCGGTAATGATCAGCACCGAATCGCCGCTGCTTAATTTCTCAAGCTCTTTAGTAGCTTTTAAGTATGGAACGGGACACATGTCCCCGAGGCAGTCTAGTTCAACTTGCATGATCATTCCTCCCCCTGCTTTAGCTCATATGATACCTTAATACTTTCAATTCTGCAAACCTTGCTTTTTCTAACACTATGAAGATCCTTGCCGCAGTCGGCAGTGCCGGGGCATCAAGCTGAGTTTAAATAATTTCGAAATTATTTTAAATATAAAGCCTTGCTCCTTTCCATGAATTCGGCTGCTATTATAGAATTGGATAGTGTATTTGAAATTGTAATGATTGCCAACCCGGATATTAACTTATAATATTAATAGATCATTTTGGCATTATTTTTTTTGCCTGGTTTGTTAAAAAAATAACAAACTCCCATTAAATAAACGCTAACAAATCTTGGAGAGGAGGTAAAACATGCAAAAAATAATGATAGGAGCAGCATTTGTAGCAGCCGCAGCAATACTTGCCCTTATTACCGGGGTTGGCCCGGGGCCGGCGTTAGCCGATGCAGGCGGCTACATAATCGATGCAGATGAAGTAGAGCAGTACTTAGGGCTTGATAATACAGTTCTTGTTGATATGCAGGATCCTGAAGATTATGCCGCGGGTCACATTGCAGGCGCTGTAAATATTGTCCGTAATGATATCGTAGTTAACAATCCCTACCCCAACCTTCTGGCACCGGGCGACGTTATTGAAGAAGTGCTCGGTGAAAGCGGGATTGACAATGAAACTTTGGTGCTTATCTACGACGACAGCAACAATATGAATGCAGCCAGGTTGTGGTGGACCTTGCTTGTTTACGGTCATGAAGAGGCAAAAGTAGTCAGTGGGGGAATAGAAGCTCTCAAGAGGGCCGGTTTTACTGTAAGCACAGAGGCTCCTGCTGTAACAGTAAAAACATACCAGGCTTCAGAGCTTAATCAAAGCTATATTGCCACCATCGAAGACATTTTAGCCCAGGTTGAAGATCCACAGGAAAATGTAATTCTGCTGGATACCAGGAGTAGCGAAGAGCATGAAAGCGGGACCATACCCGGTTCGGTGCTGGTTGATTATGAGTTGAACAACTTTGATGATGGCACTTTCAAACCAGTCCAACACATTTTGCTTCAGTACAAGGAAAAAGGGATCACTGCTGACCAGGATATAATAATTTACTGTGCAGTATCTGTCCGGGGAGCGCAAACATTCCTGGCCCTTTATAATGCCGGTTACAGGAACTTGCAACTTTATGATGCGGCCTGGGTCGAGTATTCTGCAATAATTGAAGATGAATGTGCCCAGATAGACGCCGATATTCCGGTTGAAGAAGAAATAGAGGAAGAAGAGCCCGAAGAAGAAATTGAAACCCCTGGCGGCTGATAATAGTCAGTAAAGTGGCCCGTGCAGGCCACATAATTCATAGTGCTTGAGCTTCAAAATAAACAGGTTTATGCAAGCAAAGGAAGGAGCTGTAAAGTAATTCATGCTCTTTCCTTTCTGCTTTAAATTATAAAGCTGATCAGCTAGACAGCCCACAATACTTTGCAGCAACCAGGGCATAAACCAGGAAACCTTCGAATAATTCATCAACGGTAATATATTCATCCGGACTGTGAGAGCGGGATATGTTTCCCGGTCCATATACCACCGTTGCTATATTCCCATAAAAATTCAAGATAGCAGCATCGGTCCAGCCTCTCCTGGTAGTCAGGCGGGGCGGTTCTTTGGTTATATATTGCAAGACAGATTTTACATCTTCAACCAGGGGATCATCTGGTGGTGTCTCCATGGGGACATGATCATACTTTTTCATCAGGTTTGATTCCATTCGGCGCATTACCGCTTTAAAATCAGGATCTTCCAGGGCCAGATCATCTATAATATCTTGATATTCTTTAAGCACATCAGCTAGTTTTTCCTGAGGAGTATACCGGCGGTCCAGCTGAATAATACAGCGATCTGCTACAGTACTGGGCTGTTGTCCTCCATTGATCAACCCAAAATTCATCACTGACGGACCCATGTAAGGATGCTTAAGGTTTTTTAACCGGGGAATAATTCTTTCTTCAACCCGGGTAATAAACTTAGCCGCTTTGCTTATGGCATTAACACCTGCGTCGGGAACACCACCGTGAGCTGTTTTACCTGTAATTTCAAATTCTAGCCATTCCAGCCCCCTGTGACCTATAGCATATTCCCGGTTTGAAGGTTCACCGACGATGGCTCCGTCAACTTTAAAACCCGATTCAATTAAAGCTTCGCTTCCATCACTGTTTGTTTCTTCAGCCAAAACACCGGTAAAGTAAAGATCCCCATTTAAT
>PWMM01000237.1 GCA_003558195.1 Syntrophomonadaceae bacterium | reverse complement strand
CCTCGTCCAAATCAAACCGGGAATTATGATGTGGATATATAATATCTTTCTTCTCATTTCCAGTACCAAGAATAAAAAATACCCCGGGCACCTTCTCCAGGTAAAAAGACATATCTTCGGTGCCCATGTTAGGCTTCTTAATATCGATAATGTTTTGAGATCCAATTACCCTGGAAGCACTCTTAATTAACCTGGCTGTAATATCGGGATTGTTTACCGTAGGAGGGTAACCACCCAGCATATTCACTTCCGCCACCGCCCGATTGGCTGTAGCTGTTGCCGTGCATATCTCCCTTAGGCGATCTGTCATGAAAAGGCGGTCTTTTTCACGCATTGTTCGAAAGCTGCCTCTGAAGGTTACTTTTGGAGTTATGATATTATCGGCTTCACCGCCATGGATTTGACCGATACTAAGAACAGCCGGCTGAAGTGGATCCATCTCCCTGCTAATTATTTTCTGTAAAGAAAGAATTAATTCTGAAGCAACAGTGATAGCGTCCACACCCAGGTGAGGAAGGGCTCCATGAGTGCTCTCGCCTTTGACGACAACTTCAAATTTTGTTGCCGCTGCCAGGATCGGCCCTTCGCAAACACCAACCTGCCCTGTATCCAATTCCGGAAAAATTTGTCCGACATGCAGGCCGGCAATGGCATCCACAGCCGGATTTTCAAGGCAGCCATCTTCGATCATTTTAGCTGCTCCAAAATAGCCTTCTTCACCGGGTTGAAAAAGTAGTTTTACATTGCCCCGTAATCGGGACCGGAGGCCATGAATCATTTTTGCTGCACCAAGAAGCATGGCCATGTGAGCATCGTGCCCGCAAGCATGCATATTCCCATTTGTTGAAGCAAAAGGAAGCCCAGTTTCTTCTTTAATAGGTAAGCCGTCCATATCTGCCCTAAGGGCCAGAGTTGAGCCCGGCAACTCTCCTTCGATCAATGCGACAATCCCGGTTTTCGCTGCCGGGCTGTGAGGAATATTCATAGCATTTAGCTCAGCCTTGATGTAAGCAGAAGTTTGATCCAAGTCCAGGCCAATTTCTGGAATTTGATGTAATCCTCTTCTCCAGCTAATTATATCCTGTTGAATCTCTTGCGCCAAAGATTTAATATTCATTGCAAAACTCCTTTTTAAATCGTTTTTATTATTAAATTCTCATTTCAACAGAACTTAGATGCCTGGTTCTGTCAGAATTGATAAAGTAAACTGAGAGCCATGAATGGCAAGCTATGAAATATCATTTAAATGAAGCTTAAATCGGGTGACAGTCAAGAATCATCCCGAGCAGAAACCCTTTAATCACTGTTAAAAAGGGCAATCCAGGTGAAAAAGCAAAGTAAAAACAGTGCACCCTGCCTAAATGATTGGCCATTTAAAAGTTTTTCCTTTTTTCTTTTCCCATGGGATCACCTCAGGTTTTCTCCAGGGGTTAGCGAGAGAAAAAACACTGCCGCAAGGTAAAATAAAGCCTTCTGTGATCTGATTTTCTTCAACCATCAGCATTAAGCCCATCTATTAATAAGCACGACTTTTCAGCTAGTACAAAAATCTCAGCTTTTGCTTAATTGTTTCTATAATGAGACTTGTAACTATCTATTTTACCAGCAACCAGTAAATCCATGATAATTATAAATTTTAACCAGATAAAATATCTCTAATTGCCATTATAGTGGTTTCGATGTCACTACGACTCACTTCTTTGCTCGTAGTTAACCTGATCATATCCGGTTCCATGATGCTGGCTAAAATATTCCTTTTCCTTAACTCTTCATTAAACAACATGGGGCTTATATGAAGTGGTTTAATTATCACTATATTTGTCTCCACGTCATCCGGGTTAAAATCAAGTCCCTTCAGTCCGCTCAATCCTTCTGCAAGCAGACGAGCATTGGCATGATCATCGGCAAGCCGCTCAATCATTGTTTTTAGCGCTACCAGGCATGCAGAAGCAATAACACCTGCCTGGCGCATTCCACCTCCCAGGCGTTTACGCCATCTCCTTGCTTCGTCAATAAAAATTTCCGGTCCAGCCAAAATTGATCCGACAGGCGCTCCCAGCCCTTTGGAAAAGCAACATTGTATCGATGTTGTACAAGCTGTATATTCTTTAACTGCCACTCCTGAGGCTACAGAAGCATTAAAAATCCTCGCCCCATCAAGATGAACAGGCAAGTTGTTTTGGGATGCAATGCTAAATATTTTTTTCATAATTTCAAGAGGCACTACTCTACCACCCCCTCGATTATGGGTATTTTCTAAACAAATCAATGATGTTGGGGGAAGATGAATATCATCAGGGCGTATAGCACTTGCAACCAGTTCAGGAGAAAGGATACCCTTATCTCCAGGCAGAGGCCGGGGTTGAATACCAGCAAAGACAGAAGCTGCTGCCGCTTCATAGTAATAAATATGAGAATTAGCTTCCATGATAACCTCGGTGCCAGGACTGGTGTGGGTCAATATAGCAACCTGGTTACCCATGGTTCCACTTGAAACGTAGATTGCCGCTTCTTTACCCAGTACCTGAGCAGACTCCTCTTCCAGGCTATTTACTGTTGGATCTTCACCATAGACATCATCCCCGACTTCTGCTTCATACATTGCTTTGCGCATTTCCTCGGTGGGTCTGGTAATTGTATCGCTACGCAAATCAATCATATTAAAACCTCCTCTTAAATTTTATATTAATACCTAGCTTGAAACAGGTATGATCAACGCAAACTGAAATTATTATCAAAGTATACAACCGGAGTTAAATAATAATACAGGGTGCCCTTCTTTATAGCTATTTCCCCGGTATTCTTCATTCAATTAATAATAAAGTAAAAATATGAACCTTTACCCGGTTGAGACTCAGCCCATATTTTACCACCATGCCGTTCTATAATTCTTTGGACTATACTTAACCCAATACCAGTACCCGGATATTTTTCAGGAGAGTGTAATCTATGAAAGGCATTAAAGATTTTTTCGGCATGTTCACTCTCAAAACCAACCCCGTTATCGGAAATGAAAAAGGATTCTTTATTGTCCCGGGTAATACTACCAAATTCTATTATTGTCTTAGTATTATAGTTAGTAAATTTCCAGGCATTATCCATCAAATTCTCCAATACAATCCTCAGCAAAGCAGCATCACCGCTAACATATAAGCCTGATGCTATAATAAATTCTGCTTTACGCTCAGGCTCTTGTTCTTGCAAGTGAACAGCATATGCTTCTACCATAGCACTCAAGTCAACTATATCTCTGTACAATTCCTGCCTTGTGACACGGGACAGTTTTAGCAAATCATCAATTAAATCGCTCATCCGCTGACTTGCAGCTACTACTCTTTCTAAATGATCACGACCATCTTTCTCCAGATATTGGCTATGATCCTCAAGCATAGCTTCACTAAAACCTTTAATGCTGCGCAGCGGCGCTCGTAAATCATGAGAAACAGAATATGTAAAAGCGGCCAGTTCCTTGTTCGTCCATTCCAGCTCGGCAGTTCTTTGCCGAACCCTCTGTTCAAGCTCTTCATTCAATTCTTTTAATTCCCATTCGGCATTTTTTAAATCGCTAATATCCAGGGCAGTATCGATAACACCTAAAACCTGACCGTTTTCATCAAAAACAGGTGAAGCAGTAACCTGCCAGTACCGCCCTTCCGGTGATTTAATGTTCCCCCGGTATAAGCGACCCAATTCCAGTGCTTTTTTAACATGGCAATCCGGGCATGGTTCATTGCGATTATACCAGGCGTTGTAACATTTTTGACCCAGGTAAGGTTTAAAACAATGAACATACGAAAGCTTTTCTTCGAAACGGTTAGTCTCATCATAGTACTGCCATGAATATGAAACATGACCTCCATCATATTCTTTGCAAATATTTACAAACTCCTGAAAAAGCTTAAATCCGTCCGGATCTTCAAAATCATAAACATTTTCACCTTCTAAATCCGCCCTGAAGGGGTGCACAATAACATAAT
>PWMM01000065.1 GCA_003558195.1 Syntrophomonadaceae bacterium | reverse complement strand
GTCTGTAAAACTGTTTCGTTTTTAATTTGAACCGGCGGCGCAATTAAAAAAGGCAGAGCGCCGTTTTCATACAAGACATTTGTGTAATGAACCGGATTATAAACTATACCACCCGGCTTATCGACTTCTTCACCCCAGGTTTCTATGCTCCATGCTGTAGTCACACCTATCACAACTAACATATCAAGGCACCCCCTTGTTACATCTCTTTTTATGGATTAAAACTATCAACAAGTGCTAATAATTTATGCCTTTATTCACTTCTATATTATTGTCAGATCTCCTTCGTTTTGGTAAATATCACCATTTTGGGTGATTTAAAATGAGCAACGGAAGATTCATAACCCGTTGGTCGACATAACCATTCACCAAAACATTTTATTTGCCGGGAACTGTAGAGTTAAACAACTTTATTACCCCGATAATTGAAATGAAGGTTATGACAATTCCAAAGCTGATCCAACTTAACAAGTAGCTTTCTTGTAAATCCGCAATAAAACCAAAGATTGGCGGAGCGATCAACATCCCCGTCCGCATAAATAGTAGCGATAACCCAGTAGCGGCACCCACCTGGTTTTCACCAGCACATTCCGCTACAGACACGAATAGAACTCCCAGCCAGCCAAACGCTGAAAAACCGAGGATAAAGGCAAATATTACCACGGAGAAATAGCTGATTGAGGAAGAAAAAACCAGCAGACCGGTTATAAAATATTTGATGCCGATTATTAAACCCATTACCAGCATAGCCTTGTTCCGATCGCCTTTAAAAAACCGGTCAGATAGCATTCCCCATGCAGGCCTCCCGATGATACCCCCGATCTGAAATGATCCCAGGCTCACTCCGGCCACGGCAAGACTAATCCCCAAATCTTCTGAAAGGTAAACGGCAAAATGCGGTGGTATACATCCGTAGGCCATGCCAAACATTAAGCTAAGCGAGCATATTTTAAGCAATTCTTTATTTTTAATTAGCGCCAGTACGCTTTCAATAAAAGCCGGTTTGTCTGATGTTTCAGGTTTACTGGGTGAATGATGTGCTTGTTTTTCCCGGTAAAAAGCCAGGACAAAAAACCATACTATAATTGCCAGCAATGCCGCTAATTGAATTGCCGAACGCCAGCCTAAACTCTCCCCGATCAAAGGTAAAAAACTGGCTCCGGCCAAACCACCAATCCCGACGCCAGACTGCATAATGCCCATCGATACAGCCCGCTTTTCAACAGGAGTGCTGATTAAGACTGCCTTGTTAACAGAAGGAGTTATAATGCTCCAGCCAAGACCAGCAAAAAAAGCCAGCCCCAGCAACATTTCATAGGAAAGGGAAAAGCCATACATAAATATTATTGCTCCCATAAATCCGATACCCAGTAAGATACCTTTCCTCGATCCTAACCTATCCACTATGTTGCCGGTAGAAATAGCAAGCAAGGCTGAGCTGAGAAAATAGAAGGTATTGTAAAGCCCTACTTCAGTTCTGGAAAGCAAAAATTCTTCTCGAACAAAAGGAAGTAAGGCCAGGAAACCATGATGGTTTAAACTGAGGACCAGGTAGGGAACTGATAAGATTATCAGTAGCTTGAAGAGACTGTCACCACTTGGAGAATCAGGTTGCTTCAATGATTACTATTCCTCCATCCAGTATGATTCGCAGATGATTATTCTTTAAAATATAATGATTTATAAAGCGGACCGGTATTTTTATATGCCCTTTTATCATAACAGTATACCCCAAACCGGGATCATATAAAAACCATGCCCTTTCATAAATTATTGTAACCATTTCCAGAAATATCTGCAAACCCTAAAATCTCATCTCTTGCTATTTCCAACCTCAAATCATCTACTTAAAACCTCCTTAAAGTTTACACGGCCAATCTCATCTACCAAACCTTTCTGACAACTGTAAACTATGAGCTCATCGAAATAGCATTTAATGGGTTTAAATTTATTTTCTTAGCCTTGCTTATTTATTTGACAGGGGTTGTTTGAAATATTAGAATTACTCCAGCAGCAGTTGTAATTTAAAATACCTGCAGCTTTTCTCTGTCAGGCTGAAAGCTTGCCAAAGTTTAAAGTGAAAGTGAAAGTGAAAAACTGATCCTTTGCTATTGGTCAGGAAAATGTACGAAACCCCAGGTTGAAAGATAAAAAAACTGGTAATAGTATTAAATTAATAGAAACAGGTAAGATAGAATAAGGGCGGTATAATAAATGCCATACGACCTGCACTGGCTCGACATCATCATCGCTTTATTCTTGTTAATATCCCTGATCCAGGGTATAAAATCCGGATTAGTAAAAAGTATTTTTTCTATTGCCGGAATTGCTGTCGGAATAGGTGTAGCTATAGCGTATTACGTTGAAGGCAGCAATCAGATTCTTAAGATAATTGATCTGCCCGCTTTCATTGCTGATTCTGTTAGCTTTATACTGCTTTTTTCTATTACCGCCATCCTGATCCATATCCTTGGATCACTTGTTGCTGTAGCAACTGTATTTAGCCCGGTAAAGCTGCTCGATAAAATTGGTGGCGGCGGAGTCGGTGTTCTCATTGGAGTGGGAATAGTAGGGATCTTTCTTATCCTGTTAATTGCTTTTCCGGTTTTCGGAGGAGTTATTGACTACGTGGATCAATCCACTTTTGCTCCTTATATCATCAGTAACACAGAATTTATGATCGAGGCTATCTCCACTATCCTGCCGGTAGATTTGCCCAGCCTGACCCTTCATCCAGAAGAACTGGCCGGTTTTTTTAATAACTCTGTCATTGAAAATGAAATCCATTACCACGATATTGATTTTGCTTCTCTGGAGAGTACTGCTTGTTTTGTCTGTGACGGTGAGGTTGAATTCCTGGGCTTTTTAGAAAACGGCAGGGGTTCCCACTCCCCAAAATTTGTATGCATTGAATGTGGCCGCACCAGTGATGGCTGCCAGACGTATGAGGGCTATCACCTGATGTATGAACAGTGCCCGGTAGAGCTTGGCAATCGTGGGTACAGATTTGATTGCGGGATTTGGACCAACCACAGCTATCACCGGCCTACCGGACCATGCCTTTATTGTGGGGCCGAATAATCTCACGATTATGCCAGCCAGGCCAGGTTACAAACTTTATGGCTTCATCAGTTCCGGACCATCGTTACCAGGGCTATTTACCCTGCGTGATACCGGGTAGGCGATAAAATCTTCCGGCGGATAAGGCTTGAGCATGTTCATGAGGATAGATTTTTCAGTTTCCATTTTCAACCACTCAGCATAATTATTTCTGCTTATGATCACCGGCATCCGGTTATGTAATGGTGCCACCAGCTGGTTTGGTTCAGTCGTCAGGATCGTACAGGTTTCAAGCACTTGATCGCCCCTTTCCCAGTGCTCCCACAGGCCGGCTAGAGAAAACGGCTGTCCTTCTTTCTGGCAAATAAAGTAAGGCTGTTTGCCCTCTTTTTCCTGCTTCCACTCGTAAAAACCGCTGACTGGGATCAGCAGCCTCCTCTTTTTAAAAGCGCTGCGAAAAGATGGCTTTTCGGGGGCTGTCTCAGCCCTGGCATTGATCATCCGGTTACCGATTGCTGGATCATCTGACCAGGAGGGCACCAGACCCCACTTAAGATATACCAGCTCCTTTTGATTTTTTTGCTGTGAATGACGCAAAGCCAGGATTTCCTGGGAAGGAGCAATGTTATAGCGTTGATTAAAATGTAGCCTTAACTCCAGGTCATAAAGCATCTCTAAAATTTTTTTCTCGGTTGCCAGGGCAAACCTTCCACACAAATCAGCCACCTCCTGGTTCTACTTTAAGGATATAGATACCTGGCTAGTACCGGCTACTCTTCTTTTACATCATAGAAACCGAGGTTAAAGCGATGAATCGTGGGCGCCCCGGGGGGAACAAATGCAACCCTGTCTCCGGTCTTGAGCGTAGTCGAAAGTGGTTTAATCAAGCGGTTTATAAAAACAACTTCTACATCTTT
>PWMM01000337.1 GCA_003558195.1 Syntrophomonadaceae bacterium | reverse complement strand
CATTGTCTATGTCCTTCTTCCTTTGGATAAAAGGAAAATTTCCCAGACTTAATTCTACCAAAATAATTTCCCAGACTAAATGCTACACCCTCGTCCACTGTGGAACTTACTTTGGGAATTTACTTAATGAAAAATACCACAAGAAAAGCTTTTAAAAATATTGACACCATTAATCCAGGGGGCTATAATATTAAGCAATCTGTAACTACTAAGCTTACTTAACCGGTAATGCTTAACCTGTTCAAGCAAAGTAAAGCGCTATTAAGTCAAAGCGTGGAAATGCCGATCAAGGGTATTTTTAAACGGTTTGGCCGCTTTTAAAACAGCTTATGAGCGGGGTTGAAGATTAACTTGTCGCAAGTAAAGCAAAAGAGAAAGGCAAAACCAAACTATTACTGATTCAGCCCAGGTGCTGGGTAAGCACAATTTTCTTAAACCGGCTTAGCCGATATAACAATTTTTTTCCAACGCTATGAAAGACAGGAGTAAGTGTTAATCTTTTTACAGAGAGCCGGGTTTGCTGGAAACCGGTAAAAGTTGATGCTGAACGTCGGTCTGGAGCTGCCCGGCAGAATTAATAGTAAGCCGGGCCGGGTTGATACCGTTATCAAAATCACTTAGAAGCACCTTTAACAACTGTTAAGGTTAGCATTAAAAAGGGTGGTACCGCGGAGAAGCCCCTTCGCCCCTTTGGGCGAAGGGTTTTTTATATAATCACCACAAATCTTAATAAGGGGCAATGTTTATGAGTCGAATAATTTTCATGAATGGGCAACTGGTACCGGAACAAGAAGCGGTAGTTTCAGTTTTCGATCATGGTTTTCTTTATGGTGATGGTGTTTTTGAAGGCATAAGAGCTTATAACGGTCGTATTTTTAAGCTGGAAGAACATATCAAAAGGCTATTTGAATCAGCTCATTCAATCCTGTTGAACATACCTTATGACCACCGTCAGGTAGTCGAAGCGGTTGTTGATACAGTGAATGCCAATAACCTGAAAGATGCTTATATCAGGGTGGTTGTTTCCCGCGGAGTTGGAGATTTAGGGCTGGATCCACAAAAATGTAAAGATTCTCAGATGGTAATCATAGCGGATAAGATTAGCCTATTTCCGGAAGAACTCTATAATAAAGGCTTAAGCGTGGTAACAGTTGCTACACGCCGCAATAATGCCGATGCCCTTGATCCTAAGATCAAGTCTTTGAATTACCTTAACAATATCCTGGTTAAGCTTGAAGCTAACCGTGCAGGAGTTTTAGAAGCAATCATGATGACACCCCAGGGCTATATTTGTGAAGGCTCTGGTGATAATATCTTCATTTATCGTAAAAACAAGTTAATCACCCCACCAGCATACCTTGGTATACTTGAAGGCATTACAAGGGATGTCATAATCGAGCTGGCTGAAAGTGAAGGTTTTGAAATAAAAGAGGAACCTTTTACCCGCCATGATCTTTACGTGGCTGATGAATGCTTCCTGACTGGCACAGCTGCTGAAGTAATACCGGTTACTGAAGTAGATAGAAGAATTATCGGCAGCGGAGAACCTGGTCCCTGTACAAAACGGTTGATGGAATTATTCCGGGACTTGACCCTGAAAGAGGGCGTCCCTCTGGATTAAAATGCCATAAATCTTTATTATAAGCGGTTACTTTAGCGATAATAACTTTACTTAATAGATGGGAGGAAAAAAATGCGTAGCCATAAAGTTACCCGGGGTATTGATCGTGCTCCGCACCGATCATTGTTTAGAGCAGCAGGCCTTCATCCTCGAGAGCTGGAGCAGCCCTTAATTGGTGTGGTAAATTCAGCTAATGAAATCGTCCCTGGTCATACACACTTAAATGTTATTGCCGATGCTGTTAAAGCCGGCATAAGAATGGGCGGTGGCACTCCTCTTGAATTTTCTACCATTGCTGTGTGTGATGGTATTGCCATGAACCACGCCGGAATGCATTATTCATTGGCCAGTCGTGAGGTGGTAGCAGACAGTATAGAATTAATGGTAGAAGCGCACTGTTTCGACGCCCTGGTCATGATCACTAATTGTGACAAGATAACACCCGGTATGATGATGGCGGCGGCAAGGGTTGATTTGCCAGCGATTATTGTCAGTGGAGGCCCCATGCTGTCGGGTGAGTATAAAGGTAAAAAGATAGATTTGAGTAAAATGTTTGAAGGTGTTGGAGCTGTTCGAGCCGGCCGGATCTCTGAAAGTGAACTAGAAGCAATGGCTGCCTGCGCTTGTCCGGGGTGCGGTTCATGTGCCGGTATGTTTACTGCTAACTCCATGAACTGTATGTCAGAAGCACTAGGTATTGCTTTGCCTGGAAATGGGACTGTCCCGGCGGTTAGCTCCGACAGGGTAAGGCTGGCAAAAGAAGCGGGAATAAGGATTATGGATCTGCTATCTGAAAATCTTACGATTAAAAAGATCTTAAACCTAAAAGCTTTTGAAAATGCTCTAGCAGTAGATATGGCTCTGGGTTGTTCAACTAATACGCTATTACATCTCACAGCGCTAGCTTATGAATGCGGTTTTAAGCTTGACTTGAACCAGGTAAATGTAATCAGTGAAAGAACACCCCAGTTATGCTTGCTCAGTCCTGCTGGACCAAACCATATTGAAGATTTAGACCGGGCCGGCGGAGTGCCGGCGGTAATGAAAGAATTAGCTAATGCCAACTTGTTACACGAAGACTTAATCACAGTAACTGGCAAATCACTGGGTAGTAATATCTCAGGTGCCCGGAATAATGACTATTCAATAATCCATAGCGTTCAGAAACCCTACAGAGAACAGGGCGGTCTAGCTGTTCTATTTGGAAACCTTGCTCCTGAAGGAGCAGTAGTTAAACAAGGCGCAGTATCGACTTCTATGCAGCGTTTTGAAGGTTCTGCCAGGGTGTTTGATAGTGAAGAAAGTGCAGTTCACGCCATCAATAATAATGAAATAAAGGCTGGAAATGTAATAGTTATCCGTTATGAGGGTCCCCGCGGTGGACCAGCGATGCGTGAAATGCTAGCTCCTACTTCTGTATTGGCCGGCATGGGTTTAGATGATAAGGTGGCTCTAATCACGGATGGGCGCTTTTCTGGAGCAACAAGAGGTTCATCGATCGGCCATGTTTCTCCAGAAGCAGCTGTCGGAGGACCTATTGCTTTAGTTCAAGATGGTGATTTGATAGCAATCGACTTGCCCGGCCGCAAATTGGATCTGAGAATCAGCGAAGATCAATTAATCGAAAGGCAAGGCAAATGGCATAAGCCGGAACCGAAAATAAGTCATGGGTACCTAAAACGTTATGCCTCAATGGTATCTTCAGCTGGCTTAGGAGCTGTGTTGAGCGAAGTTTCAAAATAAAAAGACAGGTGATTTAAGATGAAAAAAAAGATGGTAAAAGGTTCAGCGATGATTATTTCAGCGATGCAAAAAGAAGGGGTTGAAATAATATTTGGTTACCCTGGAGGTGCTGTTCTGCCTTTATACGATAGCCTTTATGACTCTGATTTAAGGCATATACTGGTCAGACACGAGCAGGCAGCTGTCCATGCTGCTGATGGATATGCCCGGGTTACCGGTAAACCGGGCGTAGTTTTTGCCACTTCTGGGCCTGGAGCAACCAACCTGGTTACCGGTATTGCTACTGCTTATATGGATTCTGTTCCGTTAGTGTTGGTCACCGGCCAGGTTCCAAGTAATTTTATCGGCACCGACGCTTTTCAGGAGGCAGACATAACCGGGATCACTCTTCCTGTAACCAAGCATAACTACCTGGTGAAAAATGCCGGGCAATTGCCGGAAATCTTGTCTGAAGCTTTTTATCTGGCTTCGAGTGGTCGCAGAGGGCCGGTGCTAATTGATGTCCCCAAAGATGTTTTTGATGAGGAAGCACCTTTTGAATATAATGTAGAATGTGAAATACCAGGATATCACCCTACCTATAATGGTCATGTCGGCCAAATAAGCCGAGCTGT